>DATNBJ010000375.1:0-11109 GCA_035572055.1 Thermoleophilaceae bacterium
ATCGCCCACCGCCTCTCGACCATCCGGGGGGCCGGGCGAATCGTCGTGCTCGAGCACGGCCAGATCGCCGAGCAGGGAACCCACGAGGAGCTGCTCGAAGCGGGCGGCGCGTACGCGCGCCTCTACCGCGATTGGGCGGAGCAGGCAGCGGCTTAGCCGTCTGCGTTTGCCGAAGCCTTAAGCGTGGGCCGGAGCTGCAGGCGCTTGACATTCCGCCCGGCGAAGTTCTCGGTCTGGCTGTGACAGTTGGGGCATAGCAGCTGGAGGTTTTCAAGCCGGTTGTCCCGCCCGTCGCCGTTGACGTGGTGGAGAGCAAGTGAAAGCGGTTGATTTCTCCACTCGCTGATGCCACAGACCTCGCAGCTCGCCGTCTTCAGCCCAGCACCAAGGAGGCGCCGCTTGAGGCTCCCTCTGTGACGCTTCTCCCCTTGGACGAGAATGGTGGCGATCGGGGCCGCCTGCGGCCGTGACACCACGGCGCCACGCTTCGCGGCATCCACGAAGGTCTTGCGCGTGAACCCGAACTTCATCTGGCAGGCCGTGATCGAGTTCCCCTCGTCGTAATACCGCTGTACCTCGGCCCAGTCGTAGCGACGCGCGGGCGCCGAGTCCGACGCGAGGCCGAGGCGCTTCGCGTGATAGGTCACGGTCGGCTTGGACACTCCAAGCCTTCTTGCAGCCTCACTGCGAGATACGCCTCCCTCGAGAAGCTCAGCGACCGCCTCCCGCGTGCCGGTCGAACGGCGTCCCGATTTCCGTGGACGCGGGAGTATGTCGCCTCGCTTGACCGCCCCATCCCAGGCGCCGTTGGAGAACCCGAACCGCTCCTTGCATTCAATGAGTGAATGGCCAGCGTCGTAGTACCTACGAACGGCATTCCAATCGAATTCCCGGCGCCTCACGAACGTATGTTCGCATCAAGATCGGACGGAAACGGTCGACGACCTGTATGTGGCTCCGCCGGGACGGCGAGTCTCGGCTGGCTACAATCCGCAGGGTCTACTGCGGGGAGTTACCCTAAAGGGGTAGACAGCCTTGGGGAATGGTGTAATCGGCAGCACGGCTGACTCTGGATCAGTTAGTTCAGGTTCGAGTCCTGATTCCCCAGTTAAACCTGAGTCCTGCTGACAGCGGCCTTCAGAGCGACGCCAGGTCCGTCCCCTCGTCCGCCAGCGCGGCACGGTCCGGGCGGGTCTTCTCCTTGATGAAGCGGGTCGCCGCCTCGAGGTCGTCCGAGCGGCCGACCGTCAGCGCCGCTGTCACCGCGCCGTCGTCGCCCAGGTAGAAGGCCGTGAAGTTGCCGTCTGACAGGGAGCCGCGGATCACCGTCTCGCCCGAGCCGGGGCCGACGTACTCGTAGCCGGTCCAGTCGGCCAGGTCCGAGAAGAAGTAGGGCACCGCGTCGTGCGGAGTCGAGCGGCCCAGCATGTTCAGCGCCGCGGTCTTGCCGTGGTTGAAGGCCACGTCCCAGTGCTCGATCCGCAACGTCTTGCCGTGCACCACGCTGTCGTACTCGCAGATGTCGCCGGCGGCGAACACGCCGGGCACGGAGCTCTCGAGCGTCGAAGAGCACTTCACGCCGCCGGCATCGCCGAGCTCGAGCCCGGCGGACTTGGCGAGCGTCACGTCGGGGTGCACCCCCGCGCCGATCACCACCATGTCGCAGGGCAGCTCCTTGCCGGACTTGGTGACCACGGCGGTGATCCGGCCGTCCGAGCCCTCGAAGCGCTCGAGCTCGTCACCCCCGTGCACCTCCACCCCGTGCTCCTCGAGCACGCCCTGGAAGAAGCCGCCCACCTCGGCGCCGTAGAAGCGTTCGAGCGTGACGTCCTCCATCATCACGATCGAGCACTTCTTGCCGAGCAGCGTCAACGATGCCGCCACCTCGGTGCCGATGTAACTGCCGCCGATCAGGACGACACGCTCGGCATTCTCGGCGTCCTCCTTGATCGAGTCCGAGGTCCCGAATGTGCGCAGGTAGTGGATGCCCTCGAGCTCGTCCCCATCGGCGCGCAGCCGGCGCACGTTCGCGCCGGTGGCGAGCAGCGCCTTGTCGAAGCCGACGACCTCGCGCGTGGACAGCGTGGCCGTGCGCGCGTCCAGATCCACCTTCGTGACGCTCGTCCGAGTGAGCAGCTCGATGTTCTGCTCCGTCCACCACTCGTCGGGGCGGAACAGCACGTCGTCGCGCGTCTCCTTGCCCTGCAGGTACCCCTTCGAGAGCGGCGGCCGGTTGTAGGGCGGGTCGTTCTCGCGCCCGACCAGGAGGATCGACCCGTCGGCGCCCTCCTCACGCAGCCAGCGCGCGCAGTTCGCAGATGCGAGCCCCCCGCCGATGAGCAGGTAGTCGACCGAGCGATCGGCCATTCAGGCCGCCTCGGGCTGCGGCCGGAAGCGCTCGGTGATCTTCGACTCGAGCCCGGTATCGAGCACGATGAGGACCTCGTCGCCCGCCTCGATCACCGAGTCGGACAGCGGCACGAAGCCGGTGCCGTGGCGCAAGATCGCGATCGCGAGCGACCCATCCGGCAGCCCGAGATCCTTGATCTGGGCGCCGTCGGCGGGCGACCCGTCGGCCACCTCGATCTCGATGATCTCGAGCCGCTCCTGGGGCAGGTCGAGCAGGTGGAGGAAGCCGTAGCGCGGCACCTCGTGCTCGATCAGGCGAAGGATCAGGTCGGTGGCGGAGACCGCCGGCTTGATGCCGAGCAGCTCGAAGTGCTGCAGGTTGCGCGGGTTGTTGCAGCGAGCGATCACGCGCTCCACCCCGTACTTCTCGCGCGCGACCTGGCAGATCAGGATGTTGTCCTCGTCGTCGCCGGTGACGGCGATGACCATGTCCGCGCGGGCGACGCCCGCCCGCTCGAGCACCCACAGCTCCGAGCCGTCGCCGTAGTGGACCGCGTGCTCGAGCTCCTCCTCGACCATCGCGAAGCGCGAGGGATCGGACTCGATCACGGTCACCTCGTTGCCCTTCCCGATCAGCTCGCGGGCCAGGTTCCAGCCGACCTTGCCGGCACCCACCACGACGATGTACATCGCTACCGCTTCACCTCCGCGCGAACTGCGTCCTGAAGCATGTCGATCGCCACCGCGGTGGGACAGACGGTGGAGAGGCCCTGCTCCGCGTACCACTGGGCGCGGGCCGGGTCGAGCACGCGGACCACGACAGTTGGCACGTTGAAGCGCCGCTTGGCGATCTGGGCGATCACGAGGTTCGTGTTGTCGCCGTCGGTGGCGGCCACGAACGCGTCGGCCTGCTCGATTCCGGCCTCGAGCAGCGCGTCGATCTCGAGCGCCGTGCCGACCGTGAACGAGCCGCCTATGTCCTCCCAGGTCTCCTCCTGGTTGCGCTCGAGCATGGCGAGCGCCTCGGCGTCCTCGTCGAGCACGGACACCTGGTGGCCCTCGTTGAGCATGGCCCTGGCGACCGTCGAACCAACGCGGCCGCACCCGCAGATCAGGACAAACATCGGCGCTCACAATAGCGGCGGTAGCGCCGCCGGGGCGGGGAGCGCCGTGAGCAGGGAGCAGTTAGCAGAGAGCAGGAACGACCCGGGCTCAAGCCCTGCTCACTGCTCACTGCTCACTGCTAACTACGGCGCAACCCCCTCCCGCGCCCCCTCCTCTCCCGCCGGCGCCGCCGTCAGGATCACCCGGCACGGCGCCTTCTCCACGACGTAGCGGGTCATCGCGCCCACGAACCTCTCGCGGGGGCCGCCGCGGCCGCCCAGGATGGCGCCGCCGCGGACGCGGGTCGGCTCCTCCGCCGCGAGCACGATCGCGTCGACCCCGCGGCGCCGGGCCTCCTCCACGATGCCCGCGCCCACCGAGCGAGCGCGGACCACGGCCGTGGCCACCTCCACGCCCTCGTATTCCTCCCCCACCTCCTTCGCGCGCGCGAGCGCACGGCGGGCGCCGGCGATCCGGTCATCCGGCACGCGGGCATCGAGCGGCAGCGACATCGGCACCTCGAGCACGTACAGCGCCTCGATCACCGTGCCGCCCTCGCCGGACTCACCGTCCTCGGACGCCAGCCGCCCGGCGGTACCCACGATGTCGTCGTCGAGCGGGCTGCCGAACACCGGCACGAGGATGCTCCCGTACTCCACCTCGGGCGCCTCGTGCAACGCCGCGGCCGGAATCGTGAACCGACGCGTGAGGCTCTTGCCCTGGCTCTTGCGGTAGACGACGTAGAGCGTCAGCCCGCCGATCATCCAGCCGAGGCCCACGTAGCGCGCGCCCTCGTGCAGCACGATCACGCTGATCCAGGCGAGGAACGCCGTGACTCCGCCGATCAGCGCCGGCAGCGGCACCGAGCCGCCGCGGAGGCGGACCGACAGCGGGATCCTGAACGCCCGCACGAAGTCGGGCTCGCGGAAGCGCAGCACGACGATCGACAGGTGCGCGAGCGTGAACGCCAGCATCGCCCCGAAGGCGAAGAGGCCGGCGAGGAACTTCACGTCGCTCGTGAGCGTCAGCCCGAACGCGAGCAACGACGCGAGGATGATCGCCACGAACGGCGTCGAGCGGTCACCGTGCAGCTTGCCGATCGCGCTCGGGATCTGGCGGTTGGTGGCGAGCGAGTAGGCGAGCCGGGAGATGCCCAGCATCTGGCCGTTCATCGCCGTGATCAGCACCAGAGCGGCCACGCCGCCCACCACGTAGCGCAACAGGTCCCTCAGCCAGGTGGGGTCGAATGCGGACACCACGCCGAGCACCGGCGCCTCCACCCACTGGTCGCCCAGCGGGGTGTGGCTGCCGACCACCGGCTGCGCCATCAGGGCGATGATCGAGATCGCCACGAACCAGACGAGGATCGTGACCGTGCCGAGGATCACGAGCCGGCGCAGCGCCTGCTTGTGGAGCCGCAGCTCGCCCGCCAGGCCCGACGCCGCCTCGATGCCCGTCAGCGCGACCGTGGCCACGACGGCGCCGAACAGCAGGTGGTCGACGGTGGGCGCGCTGCCGAGGTGGATCGAGTCGGTGATCGCGCTCACGTCCCAGACCTTCACCGAGCCCACCGCGACGATCACGAACGCCAGCGCCAGGTTGATCAGCCCGAGCCTGAGCACGAACCAGTAGCGGTCGGCCGACAGCCCGCGGATGTTCGACACCGCCACGTACGCGAGCACCGCGCCCGCGATCACGTGCTCGATCACCTCGTCGTCCGTCACGTGCCAGAACGCGGCCAGGTACTGGCCCACCGCGAACGAGCCCAGCGCCAGGATGATCAGGTAGTCGAGCAGGATCGCCCACCCCGCCACGAAGCTCCACAGCTCGTTGAAGGCGTAGCGGGAGAACGTCGACGCGCCGCCGCGCTCGGGGTGCAGGGAGTTCCCCTCGAGGTAGGTCATCATCGTGATCACGAAGAAGACCGCGGCGAGCAGGAACACCAGCGGGGTCAGGCCGAGCGCCTCGCCCGAGACCACGCCGAGGATGAAGTAGATCGAGGAGCCCGCCGCCCCGAGGGCGATGGCGAAGACGGCGCGGGCGCCTACTCCGCGGTCGGGATTCACGCGGGATCGCGGGGCGGTCGCCGCCCGCCGGCGAGGATCACCCTCCCCGCGCCCAGGAGAGCGAACAGAACGCCCAGCACCACGCCGAGTGCAAGCGGCCCGCCACCGCGCGCCAGCGTGCTCACGATCATCGCGATCCCGAGCACACAGAGCAGCGTCCCCAGGACGCGCGTGGATTGCCTATAGGCCCCTTGCACCTGGCGAGATGTTAGACCGCGTGCCCGTGGTCAAAGCCGCGTTCAGGCGGCCGGCCGAGCCGCTGGACGGACGGGAACCGCGTTCGGCCGCGTCTCCCCCTCCGGCAGCGACTCGATGATCACGCGGCACGGGCGCTCGGCCAGAACTGTCTCGAGCGTGCGACCGAACAGCGTGCTGGTCACGCGCCGGCGGGGCGCCGACATCACGATCGCGCGGGCGCGGATGTCGCGCGCCTCGTCCACGATCCGCCTGCCGCCCTCACCGGGGCGGACCTTCTCCCAGTGCCCGGTCACGCGCCGGCCGCCGATCACCCGTGCGGAGTCGATCACCGCCACCGCGGCCGCCTCCTGCGCGGGCATCGCGGCATTGATGGGCGCGCTCGACGGAACCACGATCAGCACGAGCACGTGGATGCCGCGGCGACGGCGCGCCGCGAGCTTCACAGCGGTGGACACCGCGTCGGGCGAGTAGTCGTCGCCCTCGAAGGCCACGAGCACCGACTCGTACTCCACCTCGCGCTCCACGATGGGCTTCGGCAGGACCACCTTCGCGGTCTGCGTCAGCGTCAGGCCCTGGCTGCGCCGGTAGACCACGTAGGTCAGCACCCCGATCGCCAGCCAGACCGTGCCGAAGATCAGCGTGGACACGTTGAGGACGGTCACCACGACCCATGCGATACCGGTGCCGAGGCCGCCGAAGATCGCGAACAGCGGCCACTGCCGTCCGGCGATCCTGATCTGCCCCGGCCCGCGGTAGGGCCGCTCGACGTCGGGCTGCGTCATCCGCAGCCGGATCACCGCCATGTGCGCGATCGTGAACGACAGCATCGCGCCGAAGGCGTACATCTTTCCGAGGAAGTCCGCCTCGCCGGGCAGGATCGTGACGATCGCGATCGCGCCGAACACGAGGATCGCGATGTACGGCGTCCGGTACTTCGGATGGAGAGCGCGAAGCTTCTCCGGTAACTGCCGATGCTGGCCCATCGAGTACGTGAGCCGGGAGACCCCGATCACACCCGCGTTCGTGGCGATGAACAGGATCGTGGCCGCGAGGACGCCGACGTAGATCTCCGCGGGTCTCTGCAGGCCACCCAGGTCGATGTTCTTCACGACGCCGAGGATCGGGTCGCCCGCGTAGGTCGTGGCCAGCTCGGTGTGGCCGTTGACCACCGGCATCGCCGACAGCGCCACCGACGGCAGGAACGCGTAGATCGCGATGACCGCGATCACCACCCCCGCGATCGAGCGCGGGATCGTGCGGCCGTAGTCGCGTGCCTCCTCGGCCATGTTCGAGATCGTCTCGATGCCCGTGTAGGCGACCATGCCGACCGGGATCGCAATCAGGAAGTTGGTGATCGTCGGGTAGGTGCCGAGGTCGACGTTGTTGACCAGCGTGTGCGGGCTGAAGACGAGCACGAGCCCGATCACGACGAGCACGAGCTGGGTGGCGAAGTCGGCGAGCGCCAGGAAGATGTTCAGCCCGGCGGCCTCCTTCACGCCGACGATGTTCAGCGCGCCGAGGATGACGACCACCACGATGCCGCCGACGATGTCCCCTGGGCTGTGATGCAGCGCGGGCCAGAACACGGCCAGGTAGTGCGGCACGAAGAAGGCCGAGATCGCGACCGTGATGATGTAGTTGAGCATCTGGCCCCACGCCGCGAAGAAGGACCAGAACTCGTTGAACGCGTGCCGGGCGAACGACGACGAGCCGCCGGCCTCCGGGTACATCGAGGTGGCCTCGGCGTAGGTGGCCGCGGTCGCGGCGAAGATCACGCCCGAGATCAGGAAGACGACCGGCGTCATGCCGAGCGCCAGCACCGCCACCAGCCCGAGCGCGTAGTAGATCGAGCTGCCGACGTTGCCGTAGGCCGTGCTGAACAAAGCGCCAGTGCCTAGGACGCGTTCCAGAGCTTGGTGCTTTGGCCGGCGCTCAGCCATTCCCTATGGCAACGCTACTCCGGGTGACTCGTGACTCGTGACTCGTCTGTAAATCGAGTCACGAGTCACGAATTACGAGTCACCTAAATGATGAACTGAATGATCAGCAGCGCGACGATGTTCGCGACCTTGATCATCGGGTTGATCGCCGGGCCGGCGGTGTCCTTGTAGGGGTCGCCCACCGTGTCGCCCGTGACGGCCGCGGCGTGGGCCTCCGAGCCCTTGCCGCCGAACTCGCCGTCCTCGATCAGCTTCTTCGCGTTGTCCCACGCGCCGCCGCCCGAGGTCATCGAGACGGCGGTGAAGAAGCCCACGATGATCACGCCGATCAACAGCCCGCCGAGCGCCTGGTAGGAGATCAGCCCCACCACGAGCGGTACGACGATCGGGATCAGCGCCGGAAGGATCATCTCCTTCTGCGCGGCGAGGGTGACGATGCTGACCGCCCGCGCGTAGTCCGGTCGCGAGGTGCCCTCCATGATCCCCGGGTCCTCGCGGAACTGGCGACGCACCTCCTCCACGACGCCGCCGCCGGCGCGGCCCACCGCCTCGATCGCGAGGGCGGCGAACAGGAACACCATCATGCCGCCGATCAACAGGCCGATCAGTACCGGCGGCTGTGAGATGTCGAAGCTCTTCACCACCTTCCCGGGACCGGCCTCGTCCTGCAGGCCCTGCACGAACGCCGCGAACAGCACGAGCGCTGCGAGCACGGCCGAGCCGATCGCGTAGCCCTTCGTGACCGCCTTCGTGGTGTTGCCCACCGCGTCCAGCGGATCGGTGATGTCGCGCACCTCCTGCGGCAGGTCCGCCATCTCGGCGATGCCGCCCGCGTTGTCGGTGATCGGGCCGAACGCGTCGAGCGCGACGATCAGGCCGGTGAGCGAGAGCTGCGCCATCACCGCGACGCCCACGCCGTAGATCCCGGCGAGCTCGTTGGCGCCGAGGATTCCCAGCGCGATCAGGAGCGCCGGAGCGGCCGTGGACTGGAAGCCCTGCGCGAGGCCCTGGATGATGTTCGTCGCGTGACCGGTCTGAGACGCCCGAGCGGTGGTGCGAACCGGCCGGAAGCGCGTGGACGTGTAGTAGTCCGTGATCACGAACAGGCCGGCGGTCACGCCGATGCCGATCAGGCCGCAGAGCCAGAAGTCGGTGCCGGTGGCGCCCACCGCGCCCTTCAGCAGCGCGGGGACGTTGCCCTTCACGGTCACGTCGTCCATCAGCCACTTCGAGATCGGGTAGAACGCCGCGGCGGCGAGAGCGCCGGAGACGATCAGGCCCTGGTACAGCGCCCGCTCCACGTTGCCGGCCTTGCTGCGCACGGCGTAGGTGCCGATGATCGACGCGATGATCGACACGCCGCCCATCACAAGCGGGAAGATCGCGACCTCGCGCGCCTCGTTGAACGTGAGGACGCCGAGCAGCATGACCGCGACGGCGGTGACCGCGTAGGTCTCGAACAGGTCGGCGGCCATACCGGCGCAGTCGCCGACGTTGTCGCCCACGTTGTCGGCGATCACGGCCGGGTTGCGCGGGTCGTCCTCGGGGATGCCGGCCTCGATCTTGCCCACGAGGTCGGCGCCCACGTCGGCGGCCTTGGTGAAGATGCCGCCGCCGAGTCGCGCGAAGACCGAGATGAGCGAGCCGCCGAAGCCGAGGCCCACGAGGGCGTCGACCGCGTGCTTGTCGCTGACGTTCGCGAGGACGAGGATGCCGTAGTAGCCGGCCACGCCGAGCAGCGCGAGGCCCGCCACGAGCATGCCGGTGATGGCGCCGCCCTTGAACGCCACGTCGAGCGCCGCCGGAATGCCCGAGCGCGCGGACTCCGCCACGCGCGCGTTCGCCCGCACCGACACGTTCATGCCGATGAAGCCCGCCGCGCCGGAGAACGTGCCGCCGATCGCGAAGCCGATTGCGGTGCGCCAGTCGATGGCGAGGCCGAGCACCAGGAACAGGACCACCGCGACCCCGGCGATGATCGTGTACTGGCGCTTCAGGTACGCCTGCGCGCCCTCCTGCACTGCCGCGGAGATGCGCTGCATCTCCTCGTTGCCGGGGGACTTGGCCAGGAGCCAGCGGGCGGTCCCCGCCCCGTAGATCACGGCGCACCCCGCGCAGGCAAGCGCGACGACGACCCCCCAATCCGTCAAGAAAGATGTCAAGGAAAGAACCCTCCGAAGTACGTTCGCCGGTATCTGAGAGCGGCGCGTGTGTCTCTAATGCACGATGGCGCTACTGAGCGCTGTGGCGCAGATGTCATCGGGCTGCGGCCCGATTCGAGGCACAGCCCGGAACAAGAGGTCGCGCAGTCTATCGAGGTTGTCGGCGAACACCCGGAAGGCGGACTCCGCCGAGACGGGCTCCACGCCTGGAAGTCCCTCCAGCCCGACGTCGTAGTCCGTAACAAGCGACACGTTCGCGTAGCAGAGCTCGAGCTCCCGGGCGAGCCATGCCTCGGGGTACTGGGTCATGTTCACGACGTCGAACCCGGAGGCCGTGAACCAGCGCGATTCCGCGCGGGTGGAGAAGCGAGGACCGTGGATGACCACGACCGTGCCGCGATCCACCACCGGGATGTCCGCGTCCTTCGCGGCGGCCACGAGGATCTCCCGCAGCTCCGGGCAGTACGGCTCCGCCGCCGCCACGTGCGTGGTCTGCGGCCCGTCGTAGAAGGTGTCCTCACGTCCGCGCGTGCGGTCCACGAACTGGTCGGCGATCACGAACGTGCCAGGGTGCAGCCCCGGCTGGAGCGAGCCGCACGCGCAGGGGCCGATGATCCGCGTGACCCCCACCTCGCGCATCGCCCAGACGTTGGCCCGGTAGTTGACGCGATGCGCGGGCAGCTCGTGCTGGTCGCCGTGCCGTGGCATGAACGCCACCCGCGTGCCCTCCACCTCGCCGATCCTGATCCGCGCCGACGGCGGGCCGTACGGCGTCGCCACCGCCACCTCCTCGACGTCGTCGAGGAAGCGGTAGAAGCCCGAGCCGCCGAACACGCCGATGGTGTCGCTCACGAGCCGGGTGGAGTCCAGATCTTTTCGCGGGCCTTGGCGCGCGCTTCTTCGTCGGAGGTCTGGGGTGTGGGGTGTGGGGTCTGGGGCTTTGCTTCGCCGCCCGCTGCCTGCGCGTAAGCCATCTGCAACTGCGACAGCGCCTCCTTCACCGGCGCCACCTCCTCCTCCGGCATCAGCGGCAGCAGCGCCCGAACGGCGTCGATGCCGAGCCGCGCCTGCTCGAGGTCCTTCTCCTCGCCCTCGGCCAGCCCGAGCTTTCGAGCCGACAGGTTCACGAGCGTGACCACCGTCTGAAGGAGAACGTCCTTCACCGTGATCCGGCGCATCTGCTCCTCGAGCGCTGCCCGGAGCTCCTCCTCGGTCGGCTCGCGTGGCTCCTCGGTCATGTCCTCACCCCCTCGCCTGCGTAGCTTCTCTGGGTGGCCGCCACCTCCGCGA
>DATNBJ010000376.1:0-21090 GCA_035572055.1 Thermoleophilaceae bacterium
CCGGTGCCGCGGAAGCGCCGCAGGCCGTCCGGCTACATCGAGATCGACGGCGCGAGCCAGCACAACCTCCGCTCGATCGACGCGAAGATCCCGCTGGGCGTGTTCGCCTGCGTCACGGGCGTGTCGGGGTCGGGCAAGTCCACCCTGGTCAACGAGGTGCTCTACCGGGCGGTGGCCAACCGTCTACACCGGGCCAAGCTGCGGCCGGGCGCGCACAAGCGGGTCCGCGGGCTCGACCAGGTCGACAAGATCATCAACATCGACCAGTCGCCGATCGGGCGCACGCCGCGCTCGAACCCGGCGACCTACACCGGCGTGTTCGACCAGATCCGCGACCTGTTCAGCCGCACCCAGGAGGCGCGGGCGCGCGGCTACAAGCCGGGGCGGTTCAGCTTCAACGTGAAGGGCGGGCGCTGCGAGGTGTGTCGCGGCGACGGCCAGATCAAGATCGAGATGCACTTCCTGCCGGACGTGTACGTGCCCTGCGAGCAGTGCCACGGCAAGCGCTACAACCGCGAGACGCTCGAGGTGCGCTTCAAGGGCAAGACGATCGCGGACGTGCTCGAGATGCCGGTCGAGGAGGCGCTCGAGTTCTTCAAGCACATCCCGAAGATCAAGCGGCGCCTCCAGGCGCTGCACGACGTGGGGCTCGACTACATCCGGCTCGGCCAGCCGGCCACCACGCTGTCGGGCGGCGAGGCGCAGCGCGTGAAGCTCGCCACGGAGCTGCAGAAGGTGGCCACCGGCCGGACGCTGTACATCCTCGACGAGCCCACCACCGGCCTGCACTTCGCGGACGTCGAGCGGCTGCTCGAGATGCTCCAGCGGCTCGTGGACAACGGCAACACCGTCGTGGTGATCGAGCACAACCTGGACGTGATCAAGACCTCCGATCGGATCATCGACCTCGGCCCCGAGGGCGGGGAGGAGGGCGGCACGATCGTCGCCACCGGCACGCCCGAGGAGGTCGCGGCGGTGGAGGGCTCGTACACGGGCCACCACCTCAAGGGGCTCGTGAAGCCGGCGGCGCCGCGCGCCAAGCGGAGCCGGCCGAAGAAGGTCCCGGCGGCCGCGTAGCCCTAGTCGAGCGGCTCGACCAGGTAGCGCTGCAGCGCCGGGCCGAGCATCCGCGCGGCCTGCTCCACGTCGAGCGGCCGCAGCGCCTCCACCTCGAGGATCCAGCGGGCGAACACCCAGCCGATCAGCTGCGTGCTGACGAGCGCGGCGCGCAGCTCCGGGCGGTCGGCACCGATGCTCCGCGCGAGCGGCCCGATCAGCTCGCGCGTGATCTGATCGCGTAGGAGCTTTGCCGCCTCGGGCTCGGACGCGGAGGCTCGCGCGCGCCCGACGAACAGCGCCCTCGTGTGCGGCTGCTCCCAGGCGGCGAGCAGGTACTCGATCACGCGCCGGCCCACAGTCGCGCGATCACCCGCGGCCAGCTCGTCGGCGAGTGCCGGCGCGTCGAACGGAAGCTGCATCGTCTCGATGAACAGGCGCTGCTTCGAGCCGTAGAAGTGCATCACCAGCGCGGGATCCACGCCGGCCGCGGCCGCCACGCCGCGGATCGTCGTGCGGTCATAGCCGAGCTCGGCGAACTGGGTGCGCGCCGCTCCGGCGATGTCCTCGCGCGAGCTGCTCGTCCCTGGTCGCCGTCCCCTTGCCACGCCCTGTTATTCTACAAGCGTTGAATTCATGATGCGAATCGAGGACACGTTTGAAGTGAGGCGGGCCCCGGAGGACGTGTTCGCGTTCCTCACCGATCCCGAGCGCCTGCCCGAGTGGCAGACGTCGACGGTCGAGGTGCGGCGCGAGCGCAGCGGGCCGCTGGAGGTGGGGGAGCGGTTCAGCGAGGTGCACGTTGCGATGGGCCGCAAGCTCGAATCGACGGTGGAGGTGGCCGAGAGCACGCCGCCGAGCGCTTTCGCCCTGAAGATCCTGGACGGCGCGCTGCCGCTCGACGGCCGCTGGACGTTCGAGCCGGGCGGCGATGGCACACGGGTGCACTTCGTTGGCGAGGCGGCTGTGGGCGGCCTGAAGAAGCTGGCACGGCCGCTGCTCGCCCGGCAGTTCCGCAACTACCACCGGCTCCTGAAGCGTCAGCTCGAGAGGTCCGAGCGAACTCTCAGCAAGGCTTGAGGTTGCTCCCATCCGCGATGGGAACGCTCACGAAACACGAAAAAGGAGCGTTTCCGATGGGTATGACGACCGCACTTCTCGTGAACGTGGCGCTTGGAGTGATCGCCGCTTGCTCGACGCTGGTTCTGGCCGCATGGGCGATCAGGACCGGTGAGCCCGAACCCCCCGGCCGCGGCTGGCCGCCTCCGGCTGGGATCCGAGCCAGCGGTATAGCGCCATGAACACGAACACGCCGTAGGGAATCGAGCCTGGCCCCAGCATGACCCCCGCGGCGACCTGCTGGTCGCCGAGCGCGGAGAGTCCGCCAGGCCGCGACGCGAGCGCGCCGTATCCCGCGTAGAGAGCGGACGGCGCAAACGTCAGCACCAGAGCCAGCAGCCAGCACACCGCCGCGCCGCCCAATACGTAGGCCACGCGTTGGGGCTGTTCCATGCGCGGCCGCAGCGGGGGCGACTCGATCACCTGCGCCCAGAACAGCACGGCGAGGATGAGGAACGACAGGTGCTCGAGGTCGTGAACCGGCTCGCTCCGCAGCGTCACGCCATAGAGGGCGGGCACGTGCCACATGCAGAGGTCGAGGTTGAACATGATCCAGACGGGCAGCGGAGCCGCCACCGCGCCGATCGCGGCCAGCAGTCTCCGCCGCCGCACCACGGTCGCGGCGAGATCCCGCCTCACGCCGAGCGGCAGGCCTCTCCAGATCGGAGTCCACGGTGCGGCCATCACGAGCAGCGGTGCAGCCACCATGATCAACAGCACGTGCTGAGCCATGTGCACCCAGAAGAGCTTCGCGGCCTGGTCGTCGATGGCCGAGTCGAGCGCCGCCACCAACGCTGCCAGCGCGGTCCAGAACGCGACCATGCGCCAGCGGAGCGCTCGCCGTCGCGCCGGTGACGCCACGCGCAGATGGCGCCTGCTGCCGACCGCGTAGAGCAGGGCGGCCACCAGGCTCGCCAGAAACGGGGCGGCGAGCGGGGAGGGCATCAGCCTGCCAGCGCCGTGAGGTCCCGCGCGACCTTGGCCGAGGGGAACGGGAAGTTGAACCCGGCTCGCTCGAAGCCGCTCTTGTCGATGAGGTAGATCGCGGTGCTGTGGTCGACGTCGTCACTGGCGCGCTCGACGCCGATGCCGTACGCCCGCCAGACCGGTCGCAGCTGCGCCGGCGTGCCTCGCAGCCAGTGCCAGTCGCCGGCGAAGCCATAGCGGGCCGCGGCTTCAGCGCTGCTCTGCGGGGTGTCCTCCCACGGGTTCACGCTCACCACCAGCAGGCTCACGGGACGGTGCTGCCCGGCGCGGTGCAGCACGTGCGCCACGGCCGGCCCCTGCAGCGTGCAGAGCAGCTTGCAGCGCGAGTCCATGAACGTGAGGAGGACCACCCGTCCGCGACGGCTCGACAGCGAAACCAGGCGGTTCGACTGGTCGCGAAGGCTGAAGGCCGGCGCGGGCCGCTGCCCCGCGCGCCACGTCATGTCGCCCGCCAGCGCGTGGGAGGGCAGGGAGGCGACCGCCACGGACCGGGCGGGGTGCGACAGACGAAGGTGGTGCAGAGCCACACCTCCCGCCGTCCCCACCAGGAGACACCCGGCGATGAGGAGTGCGGTGCCGGCCGCCCCCAGCGGCCAGCCGGGCGCTCTCCGCTCCGGCCGCGCGACGCTGCTCATTCCCGGTGGCGCAGGTGCCAGCGGTTGCGGGGCGGAGCCGGGTGCCGCTCGGTCGGAAGGGCGGGCCAGCCGCGCCGCGCGGTGAACCACCACCACACGAGCACGAGCACGAGCAGCGCAACCGGGATCACCAGGGTGAGCACCGCCCCCGCGGTCACGTGACTGGCGCCGCCGGTACCGCTCACGTCTGCCAGAAGGGCGGCGAGCGCTGCCATCACACCAGCGGATCCACCGCCAGCGCGACGAACAGCAGCGCCAGGTAGAGGAGCGAGAAGTGGAACATCCTGGCGGCACGGGCCGGCGTGACCCTGCGCCTCAGCCCGACGGCGAGCGCGATCAGACAGGCGTCGAGCGTCAACGCGGCCGCGAGGTAGACCGGGCCGGCGCTGTGCCACCAGAACGGAAGCGTTGTGACGCTGCCCAGGATCAACGAGTAGATGACGATCTGCCGGGCGGTCTCGCGGTCGCCGCGAACGACAGGCAGCATGGGGATGCCGGCGGCCGCGTATTCACGCTTGATCAGAAGTGCCAGCGCCCAGAAATGGGGCGGGGTCCAGAAGAAGACGATCAGGAAGAGGAACAGCGCGGGGATCGTCACGTCGCCGCGGGCGGCGGCCCAGCCGACCAGAGGCGGGATGGCGCCGGCCGCGCCGCCGATGACGATGTTCTGCGGGGTGGTGCGCTTCAGCCAGCGGGTGTAGACGAGGACGTAGCCCACGGTGCCGACCGCCGCCAGCGCCGCCGTGAGCACGTTGATCGCGCTCGCCAAGAGCACGAACGAGAACGCCGACAGCACGAGCCCGAACTCCAGCGCGCGCGGCGCAGGCACGCGACCGGACACCACGGGCCTGTCCGCGGTGCGACCGCCCATCCGGGCGTCGATGTCGCGATCGAGCAGGTGGTTGAGCGCGCTCGCTCCTCCGGAGGCGAGCGCGCCGCCCGCAAGCAGCGCGGCGAGCTTGGCCAGGTCGGGCACCCCGCGCGCGCCGGCGAACATGCCCGCCGCCGCCGTGAGCAGCAGGAGCGACATGATGCGCGGCTTGGTGAGCGCCAGGTAGTCGCGCCAGCATCCGGCGGCCACCGTCTCACCGCTCCAGCAGGCCGCGACGGCCAGCAGTGTCGCGGCAAAGGCGAGCGCGGCCACCGTGAGGTGGAGCCCCGCCGCCCAGCCGCCGGCGCCAAGGGCGAGAACGCCTCCCAGCGCGCTGTCGACGATCACGAGTGCAAGCGCGACGCCCGCCGCTCGCCGCAGCCGGGGGTAGGCGAATCGTCCGGCCAGCGCGAGCGCCAGGAGGGGCGGAAGCACCGCCGCCACGAGCACCCGGTGCGCGATGCCCAGGTGCATGGCGCCGCTGGCCACGACCAGCGCCGTCGCGATCCCGCCGGCAAGCGCCGCGAGGCGCAGTGAGAAACCGGGCGCGGTTGCCGTGACGGTGCTCATGCGAGGAACAGGAGTACGTAGCCGAGCACGCCGAAGGCGACCGCGACGTAGAGCACGACGGCGAACGCGTCGCCCGCTGGGCGCATCAGCTCGAACGGCGCCGCGATGTCACCAGTCTCCGGCGCGACCTCCTGGGTGTGGGTGTGCAGCGACTGTGCGACCAGCATCTCGAGCCAGCAGAGCACGACCAGGAGGTTGAGCCCATACATCGCGTGCCAACCGACGAACACACTCGCGTAGCCGCCACTCGTCGGCCCAAAGGAGATGGACGCGAACTGGACGATGATCAGCACGAACGCCGCGACCCCGAGCAGCAGCGCTCCGATCGAGGCCATCCGCCAGGCGCGCTCCGTTCCGTCCCCGAGTCGCGCCACTCCGTAGGCGTACGCGAGCGCGCAGAGCACGAGGCACGCCGTCATGGCCGCTCCGACGCCGGCCGAAGGATGCACGTGCTTTGGCCGCCAGTCGCCGTTGCTGTTGAGGCTGCGCAGGTAGAGATACGCGAAGACGAACGCGAGCAGGCAGAAGGCCTGCGCCGCGGCCATCATGCGCGCTCCCACCTGCAGGTTGCGGGCGAGGATCTCTGGTGGCTCGAGCTCGGCGTACGGGCTGACCGTCGGGGCGTCGGAGGTCATCTCAGCCTGCTCCAGCCACGGTCGCGGGCGACGGCGAAAGCGCAGCAACCGGCAGGGCGTCCGGCTCGCCGTAGCCGTAGGGGTCGGCCTGGATCACCGGCGTGCGCTCGAAGTTGGTGACCGGCACGGGCGTGGGCAACTGGAACTCCAGCCCCCGGGACTGCCATGGGTTCGCCTCGGCCGGGATCCGCGCGATCACCATCGAGTAGACGAGGTTCACGAGGAACACGAGGATCGACAGGCCCAGCAGGAAGGCGGAGATCGAGACGAAGATGTTGATCCCGTGCAGCCGCGGCGCGTAGATCGACACGCGCCGGGGCATTCCGAGCATTCCGGCCGCGAAGAGGGGCGCGAACGTGCAGTTGAAGAACACGAACATGCCCCAGAAGTGGATCTTCGCGAGCAGTTCGTTGAACCGCAGGCCGGTCATCTTGGGCAGCCAGTAGTAGATGCCCGCGAAGAACGCGAACACCAGCCCGCCCATGATCGTGTAATGGAAGTGGGCCATCACGAAGTAGCTGCCGTGGGTGCTCACGTCGCTCGGGACATCGGACAGGAACACGCCGGAGAGCCCGCCGAGCAGGAAGTTGGAGAAGAACGCGAGCGAGAACAGCATCGGCACGGTGAAGCGGATGTGGCCGCGCCAGAGCGTCCCCAGGCCGTTCAGGAAGATGAATCCGGTCGGGATCGAGATGAGCTCGGTCGTGAGCATGTAGAACGGCCGCAGGTCCGAGTTGATGCCGCTCACGAACAGGTGGTGCTGCCAGACCATGAAGCTGAGCAGCGTCACGCCCACCATCCCCGCCACCGCCAGGCGGTATCCCCACAAGGGCTTGCGAGCGAACACCGGCAGGATCTCGAGGACGATCCCGAAACCCGGCAGGGCGAGGATGTAGACCTCCGGATGGCCGAAGAACCAGAAGAGGTTGTCGTACAGGAACGGACTGCCGCCCGCGCTCGCGAGGAAGAAGGACGTGTCGGCCGTGCGGTCGAGCGCGACCATCGCGAGCGTCGAGAACAGGACCGGCGCGGCCAGCACCATCAGGATCGAGGTGCAGATCACGCCCCAGACGAAGATCGGCAGCCGGGTCCAGGTCATGCCGGGCGCCCGCATCGTCAGCACCGTGGCGATCATGTTCGTGCCGACGATCGTCATCGACAGCCCGATCAGCGCGAACGAGAACAGGTACGCGTCCATGCCGGCGCGGGCCTCGTTCGCCAGCGGCGCGTAACCGGTCCAGCCTGTGGGGAAGCCGCCGAGGAAGATCGCCGAGAGCAGGATCAGCCCGGCCGGGGGCACGAGCCAGAACGACAGCGACTCGAGCCTCGGGAATGCCATTCGGCGGGCGCCGATCATGATCGGCACGAAGTAGTTCGCGAACGGCCCGAGGATGGCCGCCGACATCATCATCAGCATCATCGTGCCGTGCAGGCTGACCAGCGAGAGGTACTGGTTCGCGTTCCAGAGCTTCTCGTTGGGAGTGAGCAGCTCGGCGCGAATGAACATGGCGTTCAGGCCCGCGATAAGAAAGAACAGCAGGACCGTGACGAAGTACTGGAGGCCCACCACCTTGTGGTCGGTGCAGAGCCTGAAGTAGCGCCCGGGGCCGGCCTCCTCCTTCTCGCGCAGCGAAGGCGGCCGCCCCGCGAGCCGGCTCAGCGGATAGTTGAGGAAGCCGAGTCCGATCAGCCAGCCGAGCAGTGCGAAGACGAAGCCCATGAAGATCGCGAGGTCGTTCTGGTCCGTGCCCAGCTGTGAATCCATCCCGACCGTGATCCGGGTGCCCACCCAGTGGCCCAGCGCGTAGCCGCCGATGCCGAGCGCCAGCGCGCTGAGCACGTTCTGTCCGATCAGTCGCCGCCACAGCGGTCGCCCAGTGCCGTTCACTCAGCCGGCCCTCCTGTATGGCTCGGGGAAGTAGTGCTTCGAATAGGGCGGCAGGGTCTTGGTCGCGGGCGCGTTCTCGAGTTGCTGCCCGCGGATCCAGGTCGTGAACGCGGCCGGTGTCATGACGGCGCCCGTGTTGTGCATGTGTCCGTGCCAGAGACCGCACAGCTCGGCGCAGCGGATCTCGAATGAGCCGGTGTGGTGTGCGGTGACGAACGCCACGTTGTCCGAGCCGGGAATCGCGTCCGCCTTGACGCCGAGCTGGATCGCCCAGAACGAGTGGCTCACGTCGAGCGAGGTCACGTGGAGCTCCACCAGCCGGCCCGCGGGCAGCGAGAGCTGAGGGGTCTCGACCCCGCCGTAGCCCGGATAGCGAAAGGTCCACGCCCACTGCTGGCCGATCACCTGGACCTGCAGTGCCGACTTCGCCCCCTTGGGTACCGCGAGCGGGTCGGGACCCTGCCCGCCGCCCGCGCCCTTAGAGCTGCCGAGCAGCTCCGCGGTACCCAGGACCGCGAGGCTGAGCACCACGACCGCGGTGGCCACGACCCACAGGATCTGCAGCCCGGGCTGGCCCCTCAACGGGGGGCCGTCCACGATCGCATCACCCCGCAGGCGAAACGCCGTGACCACGTAGATCAGTGAGGTCCAGATCCCGAGGAGGACGGGGGTGGCGAGCGCCGCCAGCAGGATGTTGATCTCGTGCTGGTCGTGCGATTCGGCGCTCAAGCTGCCGGGCGGGATGTGCGGGCCGATCACCAGCACCACCAGCGGCACCGCCGCCGCGCTCAGAACTGCCCACGCGATGACGAGCCGGCGCCCGTGCTGGGGCTCCGCCGCGGGACCCCCGGGGATGGCCTCGCTCGCCACGGGTCACACCACCTTCAGGTAACCGTCCATCCAGCCCGGCGTCTGCATCGGCCCGCCGTTGCCGAAGATGAAGCTGGCCGCGCAGGGGACGAAGCACTGCCAGCGGAACGTGCCGGGCTTGCCCGTCCGGAAGGTGAACGTGATCGTGCTGTGCGCCTGGGCGAGCGTGCACGGCGCGACGCTGCACTGGTCCTTGGCGTCGTCGGCCACGCCCTTGAGCGGGACGCTGATCCCGAGGTCGGGGATCGCGAACGTGTGCGACGCGTCGTCCGGAGGCAGCGAGTTCGTGGTCTTGCCGTCCACCGTCATGGTGCCCGCGACCGTGCCGCGGACCTGCGACCAGAAGGGGTTGCGCAGCCCCGTCGCCGTGTCGTACTGGTAGACGGTCACGTGCACCAGGGAGTGCGCGGGCACCTTGAAGATCGTCGTGTGCCGCCACTTCCCCGAGGCGTCGCGAACGAGGTAGGAAACCCAGTCGGGATGCGGCGAGTGGCCATAGGAGGCGACCGCCTGCAGCGTCAGCTGCGCCTGCCCCGCCGGCGCCTGCGCGGCCTGCACGGTGGGAGGCGTCGAGGCCAGGAAGCCAACCGCGTAGAACGCCACCAGAACGGCGGCCGCGGCCGTCGCGCATGCCACTGCGAATACTCGCGCTCCACGCGACACAGACCCTCCTCCGATCCACCCCCGGCTTGGGGCGCCGCAAGTATCGCCCCGGTCGGCCCGCTGTCCAGCAAAGTGACCGAGTTGTCATTTCCAGGTCATTTACGCGTCATCCCCGGAGTGGTATGAACCGCAATTGAGGGAGCTCATGCAGATCCTTGTCATCGAGGACGAGGCGCGAATCCTGGCCTTCGTCGCCCGGGCCCTACGCGCTGAGGGATTCACCGTGGGGGTCGCGGACGACGGCGAGGCGGGCCTCGCCCTGGCGCTCGCTCATCCCTACGACCTCGTGGTGCTCGACCTGCTGCTGCCCGGAATGGACGGCCTCGACCTCCTGCGAGAGTTGCGCCGGCGCAAGCCGATGCTGCCGGTTCTGATCCTGTCGGCGCGCTCCGAAGTCGACACGAAGCTGCGCGGATTCGAGCTCGGTGCGGACGACTACCTTGCGAAGCCGTTCTCACTCGACGAGCTGCTCGCGCGAGTGCGCGCCCGGCTGCGTTCGCGGCAGCACGCAAGCGGTGACGCCTACATCCTGCACGCGGGGCGGCTGCTGCTCGACGTGGCCAAGCGCGAGGCACGGCTCGGGAGCCGGGTGAGCGAGCTGACCGACGGCGAGTTTCGGCTCCTGCGCGTGATGCTCGAGCGGGCGGGCGACGTGGTCAGCCGGGAGCAGCTGCTGGCGGACGTGTGGGGCTACGACTTCGATCCACGCTCCAATGTCGTGGACGTATCGATCCGGCGCCTGCGCCGGAAGCTTGGGCCCGACGCGCCCATCGAGACCGTGCGAAATGTTGGCTACCGGCTGGCTGCGGGCTAGATACGTCGAGGTCCTGTGGGTCGTCTTCGCGGCGATCAACCTGGCCGCCATGCTGCTCACCCCGGACTGGGAGACGATTCCCTTTCACTTCATCTGGGTGAGCCTGACCATCCTGTACGGCTTCCGGGTCTGGGGCATCGGCGCGACCTCGGCGGTGCTCGCTGCGGTGGCGGCATCGACCGGAGGGGTGATCCTGAACGACGCCTTCGAGGGCTCCCAGCTCTGGGGCGAGCTGTTCGAGGTGCCGCTCATGTCGAGCATGTTCCTCGCGATGGTCTGGCATGCCCGCCGCAGGCAGGTCGCACTGGCAGAGACCGAGCGGGTGGCCTCGGAGCGGGCCCGCCTGCTCGAGCACCAGGAGCGTCTGTTGCTCGATGTCTCGCACGAGCTTCGCACGCCCGTGACGATCGCTCGCGGCCATCTGGAGATGCTTCAGGTGGCCGGCGGCGTGGAGGGGCCGGAGGTGTCGGTGGCGGTCGATGAGCTCGACCGGATCACGTACATCGTCGAACGGCTGCTGCTGCTCGCCAAGACCGAGCGGCCGGACTTCGTGGCGCTGTCCAACTTCGAGCTCGAGCCGTATCTCGAAGACGTGTTTCTGCGCTGGTCCGAGGTGGCGCCGCGCACGTGGCACCTGGGCGAGGTGCCCTCGGGCATTGTCCGGGCGGATTCCCAGGCGCTGCGCATCGCGCTCGACGCGCTGCTCGAGAACGCCGTCGAACACACGAGCGAGGCCAACACGATCGAGGTCTCTGCGCGCCGCAGCGGCGGCGGTGTGGACATCGTGGTGAGCGACGATGGTCCAGGGATTCCGCCCGAGGCTCAGGAGCGCATATTCGACCGCTTCTCGCGCGTGGATCGCGGGCGCAGCCGTCGCCACGGCGGGGCCGGGCTCGGCCTGGCGATCGTCGACGCGATCGCGCGCGCCCACAACGGCACGTGCAGCGTGACCAGCTCCCGCGAGGGGTCGGCGTTCGTGCTGCACCTGCCCGCGTTCCGGGGCGCGCCGCGCCCGCTGGCCACGGTCGTCTCCGACTAGAGCCTTCCCGGCCGTGCCGGGTGAAAGGATCCTGTGACCTCTCACCCGTGGCCTCGTTCTCAGAAATCCAGCTCTGGTACCGCAAGTGGCTCTGGTACGAGCGCAACGCCATGCCGTGGAACCGCGCCAGGATCCACTGGCACATGCTCAGGCGGCGCTCGTTCATCCGCTTCCCGGTGCAGGGCAACGTGCTCGAGTGCCTGAACGATGGGCGCCTGGAGATCGGCCCCAACACGCTGCTCGAGCCCGGCTGCTGGATCACGATCGGCGACGACGCGCACATCACGATCGGCGAGGGCTGCTTCCTCAACCTGAACACGATGCTGGCGGCGATCGACCGGATCGACATCGGCGACCACGTGATGTTCGCCAACCACTGCTTCGTCGGCGACTCGGGTCACAGGCACGACGATCCGGACGTCCCGATCACCTGGCAGGGGTTCGAGTCGAAGGGCCCCGTGAAGATCGGCTCGAACTGCTGGTTCGGCGTGAACTGCGTGGTCACGAGCGGAGTGACGATCGGCGACCGCTGCGTGATCGGGTCGAACTCCGTGGTGACGAGGGACCTGCCCCCCGGCGTGGTGGCGGCCGGCGTGCCGGCGAAGGTCCTCAGGGAGATCGACTTCAAGAAAAGCGCGAAGGGCGTCCGGCCGTAGCGCCCGGACGCCCTCCGCTGTGGCTCGGGGGTGGCGTCCCTCTGACTAGACGGTCGCCGTCCTCGGTGCCTTGGTCGCGTTCCGGACGCCGTCCACGTCGGTCACGACCAGCTCGACCCGCAGCCGGTGGGCGCCCTTCACACCCATCCGTGCTGCGCGGGTCAGCTTTGTCCTCACGCTGGAGGTCAGCTCAAATAAGTCCTCGTTGTGACGGTTCAAATCGAGGGGCCGAGCGCCGGACCAGTGGCGTCCCCCTCCTCGTGCCGAACGTAACACGGGTTATGGGGGTTTCGCCACCCTTTTCGTTAGTCCTTGGCGCTGCAAGCTGCGCAATCCTTGCCAGCGCCTAATATCAGCGCTGATTTCGAGGCCGGGATGAATCTGGGGACTCGCGGCGTCTTCATTTCATGGGAGACATGCGTCGTCAAACGAACATCGAGCGAGATCTGGTCCGGCTGGCGGACGGCACGCTGACGGGCGACCGCGCGCGCGAGCTGGAGGCACGCGTGGCGGAGTCGCCTGATCTGCGCGCCATGCTGGACGAGCAGCGCGGGGCGCTCGAGGCGATCAGGGCGCTCAACGAGCCCGCGCCCCACGCCCTGAGGACGCAAATCGAGAACGCGCGTCGCCGGCCCGCTCCGGCAGTGAGGGCTCGCCGGTTCGGGTTGGCGGGCGCGTTCGTAGCCGTCGTGGCCGCGGTCACCGTGGCGCTGGTCGCCGTCCTGCCCGGAGCGGCTGGGCCGAGTCTCTCGGAGGCCGCGGCGTTCACGCTTCAGAAGCCGGTGTCGCCGGCGCCCGTGCACGAGTTCGACGGCGCGCTCAACCTGAAGATCGACGGCGTGCCCTATCCGTACTGGGAGGACAGCCTCGGCTGGAACGCCACGGGCAAGCGCGTGGACAAGGTCGACGGCCGGACCGCGACCACCGTCTTCTACTCGAAGGGTTCCAATCAGGTCGGCTACACGATCGTCACGGGCAAGCCCGTGAAGGTGCCGTCGGGCGCCAACATGACCGTGAAGAACGGCGTGCACATCCGCAGCCTGGGCCTCGGCGGCAACACCGTGGTCACCTGGGAGCGCAACGGCCACTCCTGCATCCTGTCCGGCCGCGGCATCAGCCGCGACGAGCTCGTGAAGCTCGCGGGCTGGCGGGACGCCGGCGCGCTTCCCTACGCGACCGACTAGTCCGGCTTGGCGGCCTTCTTCGGGGTTGTGACGCCCATGGTCCGGGCCACCCGCTCGCGCGCGCGGAACAGGCGGCTCGTGATCGTGCCCTGGCGCACGCCGAGCGACTTGGCCGCCTCCTCGTAGGACAGCCCAACCACGTCGATCGCGATCAGCGCCTCGCGCAGGCCGTCGGGGAGTGACGAGATCGCGGCGTAGACCTCGCGGTGCTCCGCCGCTGCGTCGGGACGCGCCGACTCCGGCGCCTCGACCGGGTCGATGTCCTCCTCGAGCGGCACGGGAGGGGACCGGCGAGCGAGGGTGCGGCGCTGGCTCAGGAACACGTTCTTGAGCGTGCGCATGAGGTACCAGAGGTCCTCCTCGCCGCGCAGGAAGCGGGGACGGGCAAGGATCTTCGCGTAGGTGTCCTGCACCAGGTCCTCGGCGTCCTCGCGGGAGCCGGTCAACGCCCAGGCCGCCCGGTAAAGCCGGTCTAGGTGGTCTCCGAGGCTGTTTGGGTCTAGCTCACGCACCTGGGCAGCGCCCCAGCATAGGCACGCCTCAGGCAGCTATGACAGGACAGTGACCACGACGGTGCGCCGCCGGGGGCGATCGTCGAAGTCCACGAGCACGATCTGCTGCCATACGCCGAGCTGGAGCTTGCCCTCGTGAAGAGGGATCGTCTCGGAGGGACCGACGATCGCGGCGCGGATGTGCGCGTGCGAATTGGTGTCGTGGTTCAGGCGGTTGTGCTCGTAGGCGCCCTGCTTCGGCACCAGCCCGTCGAGCGCCGCACGCAGGTCGTGCACGCCTCCCGGCTCGAACTCCATGGTCGTGATCGCCGCGGTGGAGCCCGGCACGAACACCGTCACGGTGCCGGCGTCCACGCCCGCCGAGCGGACGACGCTCTCGACTCCCGCCGTGAGGTCGATCGCGTCGCCGTCGCCCTCGGTGTCGAACTCCAGCCGGCCGCTGTGGACCGGCATCGCTACCACTCGCCCGAGAAGGGCTCCCTCACGTGCAGGTTCGCCAGCTTGTCCGCGAGCGCGGCCGCCTCGTCCGGCGCCATCGTGTAGCCGTGCTCGGGCTCTGGGTACTTCCGCGCGCGCACCTCGTCGGCGAACTTCGACACGCCCGCGATCATCGCGCCGCGGATGTCCGCGTAGCGCTTCACGAAGCGCGCGGCGTGGCCGTCGTAGATGCCGAGCAGGTCGTGGAAGACGAGCACCTGGCCGTCCGCGGCGGGACCCGCGCCGATGCCGATGATCGGGATGTCGGGCTGTGAGTGCACGGCCTCGGTGAACTCCGACGGCACGGCCTCGAACACGATCGAGAAGCAGCCCGCCTCCTGGAGGGCGAGCGCGTCGCGCGCCACGTCGAGCGCGCGCTCGGCGGTGCGCCCCTGGGAGCGGTAGCCGCCCAGCGCGGTGGCGGTCTGCGGTGTGAGTCCCACGTGGCCCATCACCGGGATGCCCGCGGCCACGATCGCCCGGGCGCGCTCGGCGGAGCTGCCGCCGCGCTCGAGCTTCACCGCGTCGCAGCCGGCCTCCTTCACGAACCGCTGCGCGGTGCGTATGGCCTGCTCGTTCGATGCCTCGTAGGAGGCGAACGGCAGGTCGCCCACGAGCAGCGGCGTGGTCAGGCCACGGCGCACGGCCGAACAGAGCATGAGCATCTCGTCGATCGTCACGGGCACGGTGCTGGGGTAGCCGAGGACGGTCATCGCGCCGGAGTCGCCGACGAGCACCACGTCCACGCCCGCGGCCTCGGCCACCTGGGCGCTCGGGTAGTCGTAGGCGGTGATCATCACGATCGGCTCGCCGAGCGCCTTCTTCTCGGCCAGCTTGCTGAGCGTCACGGTGGACCGCTTGGCCGGCGGCGCCGCTGACACGGGACGGGATCCGGAGCTCATGACTGCACCTCCTCGGGGCTGCCCAGAAGCAGGCCCACCTCGTCGTTCACGTTAACGATCGCGTTGCCCGCGTTCACGTGCACCACGCGCGGCTCGTACGTCTCGAGCTCGCGCTCGTCGTACGACGCATAGGACACCACGATCACGGTGTCGCCGGTGTGCACGAGCCGCGCGGCAGCGCCGTTCACCTGGACGGTGCCCGAACCGCGCTGCCCGGCGATCGTGTACGTCTCAAACCGCGCGCCGTTGTCCACGTCGAGCACGTGCACCAGCTCGTGCTCGAGGATGTCCGCGGCCTCCAGCAGATCGGCGTCGATCGTGATCGAGCCGACGTAGTGCAGGTCGCTCCCCGTGATCCGCGCGCGGTGGATCTTGGATTTCAACATCTGCCGGTTCATGCGCCTCCCAGAATGGCGTTGTCGATCAGCCGGGCGTTGCCCACGCGGGCGGCCACGGCCAGCAGGGTCGAGCCGTTCACGCACTTGACCGGTGAAAGGTCTTCGAGGGAGCGAAGCTCCAGGTACTCGGGCTCGATGCCGGCCTCGTCGAGCACCGCCCGCGCCACGGCGAGCACCCTGTCCGGATCGCGCTCGCCCGACACCACGGCCTCGTCGGCCGCCCTCAGCGAGCGGCTGAGCGCGGTGGCGCGCTCGCGCTCCGGGCCGGAGAGGTAGACGTTTCGCGAGCTGAGCGCGAGCCCGCCGGGCTCGCGGATGGTGGGGCAGACCACGATCTCCACCGGGAAGTTCAGGTCGCGCACCAGCTTGCGGATGATCAGCACCTGCTGCGCGTCCTTCTGGCCGAAGTAGGCGCGATCCGGCCCGACCATGTTGAAGAGCTTCGTGACCACCGTGATCACGCCCTTGAAGTGGCCCGTCCCGCGCTTCTCGGCCTCGAGGATCGTCGCGATGCCCTCCATCACGACGTAGGTCTGATGATCCGGCGGGTAGACCTCGTCCACCGGTGGGGCGAAGAGGATGTCCACGCCCTCCTCCTCCGCCAGCCGCGCGTCGCGCTCCTCGTCGCGCGGGTAGGCGTCGAAGTCCTCGCTCGGGCCGAACTGCGCCGGGTTCACGAACAGCGACACGACCATGGTCGCGTTCTCCTCACGCGCTCGCCGGATCAGCGACAGGTGGCCCTCGTGGAAGGCGCCCATCGTGGGCACGAGCCCCAGCGGGCGCGGCAGGTCGCGCAGCGCCTCGCGCAGCTCGGCGACGGTACGGACGGTCCTCATGCGGGCACCGTCTCGACCAGGGCGCGAGCGCGCTCGACCATCACGTCGAACAGCGCCTCGAGCTGCGGGGCGGCCTCGCGCACCGCGGCGCGCTGCGCCGCCACGGTCAGGTCGTCGCCGCGGGCCACAGGCCCGGTCAGCGCCCGGCGCGGGCCGAGCTGCGCCCAGTTCTCCACCGTGGTGCGCACGAGCGGCGCGAGAGCGGCGCGGGCCTCCTCCGGGTCGAGGCCGGCGGCCCCTGCCACCTCCTCCGCCGCCGCCTCGAGCGCCACCAGGAAGTTGGAGGCGATCGAGGCCGCGGCATGGTAGGCCGGCCGCTGCTCGTCGGCGATCTCGAACGGCACCATGCCCAGCGAGCGCGCCAGTGAGGCCGCGCCCTCCGCGGCGGCGGGTGTCGAGCCCGCCACGGCACATCGACAGCCCGCGAAGCGGCCGGCGTCGCTCTCGCCGCCGCTGAAGGTCTGGAGCGGGTGCAGGCCGAAGCGCTCCGCCGCCGGCTCGAGCGCGGTGAGCGGAGTGGCGCCGCTCGTGTGACCGATCAGCGGGGCGGCGTCCGCCGCCGCCGCGGCGGCCGCCGGGATCTCCGAGTCGGGCACGCAGAGCACGATCGCCTCGGCCTCCGGCACCTCGCCGCGGCCCGTCGGGCCGCTCACCTCGTATCCGGCGGCGCCCAGTGCAGTGGCCAGGGCGCTCCCGAGGCGCCCGCGACCTACCACGCCGATGCGCGACATGCTCGTGTCGGTCATCTTCCTAAAACCCACGCCGGCGGAGCCGGCAAAACTGGTCCGCTCCACTGGGGTAACGGCCTACGTGAAGGATAGCTTGAACCCCGCTTCCATCTACCCATTCGCCTAGGCTTCCAAGCCCAGATGGGAGCCTCCGCAGCAGATCGCCGCGAGGAGCTGATCGCCCTCTACCGCGAGGTGCAGGCGTGCCAGAAGTGTCCTCTCCACGCCAGCCGCACCAACGTCGTCTTCGGCTCCGGGAACGCCGACGCCGACCTGATGTTCGTGGGCGAGGCGCCCGGCCATCACGAGGACCAGCAGGGCAAGCCATTCGTCGGCGCGGCGGGCAAGCTGCTCGAGAAGCTGCTGGCGGACATCGGTCTGCAGCGCGACGACGTGTTCATCGCGAACGTGCTGAAGAGCCGCCCCCCGGGCAACCGCGATCCCCAGCCCGAGGAGATCGAAGCCTGCAAGCCGTACCTCACGCGTCAGATCGAGCTGATCGAGCCGCTCGTGATCTGCACGCTCGGGAACTTCTCCACCAAGCTGCTCACGCGGCGCCAGGACGGGATCACACGGGTGCACGGGAGGCCGCAGCAGCACACCATCGGCGGGCTCGAGCTGACGATCTACCCGATCTACCACCCGGCGGCGGGCCTGCGCAGCAGCGGGATGCTCACCACGCTGCGCGAGGACTTCGAGCGGCTGCCGGAGCTGCTGGCGGCCGCGCGGCCGGAGCCGGAGCCCGAGGAGCCGCCCGGCGGCGGCGCGGCGGAGCCGGTCGCCGCGCCGCAGCTCGGCCTCTTCGGCTGAGCCGGTAACTCTTCGGCTGAGCCGGTAACACTCCACGCGTGCGCGTGGAGACAGGCAGTCCGGAGGAGACCGAGGCGGTGGGCGCCGACGTTGCCGCGCGACTGCGGCCGGGCGATGTCGTGCTCGTCACCGGCGAGCTGGGCAGCGGCAAGACCACGTTCGTGCGCGGCGCGGCACGGGCCCTGGGAGTGACCGATCCCGTGACGAGCCCGACGTTCACGATCGGCCACATGTACGAGGGCGGCTCCGTCGAGGTCGCGCACCTCGACCTCTACCGCCTCTTGTCGCTGTCGGGCGAGGACCCCGGCCTGCTCGACGACTACCTGACGCCCGAGCGGGTCGGCTTCGTGGAGTGGCCGGAGGCCGCCGCGCCGCAGCTCGAGCGGGTGGCCGCACGGGTGGCGATCGAGCACCTGGGCGAGGACCGGCGAGGGATCGACATCGAATGAACGTGCTCGGGTTCGACACCTCGACGGCCGCGACCAGCGCCTGCCTGCTTCGCGGCGACGGCCAGGCATTCGAGGTGATCCCGGACGAGGCGGCGCTCCGCGCGCCGCCCGCTCACGCGGCCGAGCTGATGCCGGCGCTGGTGCGGGTGCTGGTGGACGCGGGGCTCGGCTGGGGCGACGTCGACGCGATCGCGGTGGGCGTGGGACCCGGCACGTTCACCGGTCTGCGGATCGGCGTGGCCACGGCGCGCGGGCTGGCTCACGCGCGCGGAATCGAGCTGCGGCCGGTCTCCTCGCTGGCGGCGCTGGCGGCGGGGATCGACGCCGAGCTGCGCCTGCCGCTGATCGACGCGAAGCGCGGCGAGCTGTTCGCGGCGCTGTACCAGCGCGACGAGCTGCTCTGGCCGCCGTTCGCGGCCACGCCGGAGGCGGTTGTGGAAAGGGTGCGCGATCGCACGTTCACCCCGCTATCCGCTGGAGATGGATCGCTACGATTTCGCCAGACGCTGGAGGCGGGTGGCATCGGTATCGCGGCCGCTCCGGCGCATGTGGTTAGAGCCCTCCACGTGTGCCGTCTGGCCGAAGGCGTGTCCGCAACTCCAGCCGACGCCGTTCTTCCGGACTACCTCAGAGAACCAGACGCCAAGCCCCAGAGATGAGCGACTCGCTGAACATCCGCCGTCTGAGCTACGCGGATCTGCCGCAGGTGATCGCCATCGAGCGGCGGGCGTTTCCCACGCCTTGGTCGCTCGCGATGTTCGTGCTCGAGCTGTCGAAGCCGTCCGGCATCTGCCTGGCCGCGACGCAGGGCGAGCGCGTGGTGGGCTACATGGTCTGCTCGCGCTACGACCGCGTCTGGCACGTGATGAACGTGGCCGTGGACGACGCCCACCTGCGCCGGGGCATCGCCACCGCGCTGCTCTCGAAGCTGTTCGAGATCGCCGACCGCCGGGGGGAGCAGTACACGCTGGAGGTGCGCATGTCGAACCACGGCGCGATCGCGCTGTACGAGCGCTTCGGCTTCCGCTCCGCCGGCCTTCGCCCCGGCTATTACCACGACAACAAGGAGGACGCGGTGGTCATGTGGCGCACCGCGACCTCCGGCGACGCGGTGGATCCGGCGGCGGGCGCGCGGCCCGCGCACGCGTGATCCTAGGCATCGAGACGAGCTGCGACGACACCTGCGCCGCGCTCGTGACCGCCGACGGCCAGGTGCTCTCGAACGTCGTCGCCTCGCAGGGGCTGCTGCACGAGCGCTATGGCGGGGTGGTGCCCGAGATCGCGTCGCGGCGGCACCTGGAGCTGGTGGACGCGGTCACGGCGGATGCGCTGGAGCGCGCCGGGGCGACTCTCGACGACGTGGAAACGGTCGCGGTCACGCGTGGGCCGGGGCTGATCGGCGCGCTGCTCGTGGGCGTGTCGAACGCGAAGGCGCTTGCCGCCGCGCGCGAGCTGCCGCTCGTGCCGGTGAACCACCTTCACGGCCACGTGGTGGCGAGCACCCTGGGCGCCGATCCGATCGAGGCGCCGTTCCTCTGCCTCGTGGCGAGCGGCGGCCACACGTTCGTGGCACGGGTCGACGATCCCTCCTTCCACAAGGTGCTCGGCCAGACGCTGGACGACGCCGCGGGCGAGGCCTTCGACAAGGGCGCGCGGATCCTCGGCCTCGAGTATCCGGGCGGCCCGGCGATCGACCGGCTCGCGCGCGACGGCGACCCGGAGGCGTTCGACTTCCCGCGCTCGCTGCCCGGCGATGGACTCGACTTCAGCTTCAGCGGACTGAAGACCGCGCTGCTCTACCGCGTCCGCGACCTGGGCGAGGCCGAGGCTGAGCGCCGCCGCAACGACCTGGCGGCGTCCTACCAGCGGGCGATCGTGGACACGCTGGCGGCGCGGGCCCGCAGCGCAATCGAGCGCTGCCGCATGGGGCGCTTCGCGATCGGCGGGGGCGTGGCGGCGAACTCGGAGTGGCGCGAGCGGGCCAGGGCGCTCTCTGACGAGCTCGGCGTGCGGCTGTGGGTCCCCGAGCTGGCGCTCTGCACCGACAACGCGGCGATGATCGCGGGGGCGGCGCGGTTCCAGCAGCCACTCGCGTATCCGCGGTACCTCGCGCTCGACGCCTCGGCGCGGCCATGACCGTCGTCACGCTGTACGGCAAGCCCGGCTGCCATCTCTGCGACGACGCACGCGCCGTGATCGCGCGCGTGCGGGAGTCCCATGAGTTCGAGCTCGAGGAGATCGACATCACCGTCGATCCTGGGCTCTTCCGCCGGTATGGAGAGCGGATTCCGGTGGTGGAGGTGGACGGCGAAAAACGGTTCGAGTTCTTCGTCGATCCGGCCGAGTTGACGAAGTCACTCGATAGAGTGGACACGTGACGTTCAACGACTCGTTCCACGCGGGCCTAGACGTTGCCGAGCGGGGCGGCGAGCGCCTCTCGCTCGGTGTGGCGGCCAGGCTGTCGCGCTATCTCCAGGTCCTCACGCAGGCCAAGAAGATGGGCAAGGAGACGATCTCCTCCCAGGAGCTGGCCGACTACACGCACGTCAACTCCACGCAGATCCGCCGCGACCTGTCGGGCTTCGGCAAGTTCGGCAAGCGCGGAGTGGGCTACAACGTCGACTCGCTGGTGTCGCAGATCCGCAAGATCCTGCGCACGGCCGGGCAGCACAACATCGCGCTGTTCGGGGCGGGCCACCTGGGCCAGGCGATCGCGAGCTCGGACATCTTCGCCGACCACGGCTTCCGGGTCGTGGCGATCTTCGACACCGACGCGAGTAAGGTCGGGCAGCCGATCGGGCCCGCCGGAAAGGCCACGACGCTGAGCGTGCGCGCCTACGAGGACCTCGAGCGGGTGGTGGAGGAGGAGGACATCGTGGTGGGTGTCCTCGCGGTGCCGACCGAGGCGGCCCAGAAGGTGGCCGACGACCTCGTGGAGGCAGGGGTGAAGATCATCTTCAATTACTCAGAGGCGCTGCTCCAAGTGCCTCC
>DATNBJ010000377.1:0-12531 GCA_035572055.1 Thermoleophilaceae bacterium
TGCTCCCTGCTCCCTGCTCCCTGCTCACTGCTTCCTCCCCCGCGGCCCCGATCCGAGCGATGACCTGCCCGATGGGCAATGTCTCGCCCTCCTGAGCCAGTACTTCGATGAGGACCCCATCGGTGTCGGCCTCGTACGTCATGTTGGCCTTGTCCGTCTCGATCTCCACCAGCGGCTCCCCGCGCTTCACCTCGCCGCCGGGCTGGACGATCCACTTGAGGACGGTGCCCTCCTCCATGGAGTCGGACAGGCGGGGCATCAGGACGTCGCTGGCCATCAGAGATCCCTGAACAGGGACAGGGCCGCCTGCGCCACGTGCTCCTCGTGCGGGAACGCGGCCTGCTCGAGCGGCTTGGAGTAAGGCATGGGGACGTCTGCACCGGTGACGCGAGCCACTGGGGCGTCAAGATAGTCGAACGCCTGCTCCTGTATGAGTGCGGCCAGGTTCGCGCCCACGCCGCCGTGCGGCCAGCCCTCCTCGACGATCACCGCGCGGTTGGTCTTGCGCACGGACTCGAGGATCGTGTCGAGGTCGAGCGGACGCAGCGTGCGCGGGTCGATCACCTCGGCGTCGAGCTCGTGCTCGGCCGCGAGCTGCTCGGCCGCGTGCAGGGCGGTGACGGCCATGCGCGAGATGCCGACGATCGTCACGTCGTCGCCCTCGCGGCGCACCGCGGCCTCGCCGAAGCGCATCGGGCCGCCGTTCTCCGGCACCTCGCCGCGCTGCCCGTACAGGTACTCGTGCTCGATGAAGATCACGGGATTGTCGTCGCGGATCGCGGCCTTGAGCAGGCCCTTCGCGTCCTCGGCCGTGGATGGCACAGCCACGAGCAGGCCGGGCACGTGCAGGTACATCGCCTCGAGGCAATGCGAGTGCGTCGGCCCGAGCTGGTGCCCCGCGCCCTGCGGCATGCGGATCGTGAGCGGCACCTTCACCTGGCCGCCGAACATGTAGTGGATCGCCGCGGCGTGGTTGATCACCTGGTCGAGTGCCAGCAGCGAGAAGTTGATCGTCATCAGCTCGACCACCGGTCGCAGCCCCGCCATCGCCGACCCCACGCCGACGCCGACGATCGTGTTCTCCGAGATCGGCGTGTCGCGCACGCGCTTCTCCCCGAACTCCTCGAGCAGCCCCTGCGTGACCTTGAACGCTCCCTGGAACACGCCGATGTCCTCGCCCATCAGGAAGACCTTCTCGTCCGCCTGCATCTCCTCGCGCAGCGCCTGGTTGAGCGCCTCGCGGTAGCGCATCACCGCCACTAGTGCGCGCCGCCTTCTTCGTCGCGCGCCTCGGCGGTGCCGTGCTCGCGTTGGCGGCGCTTGCGCTCCTGGGCCTCGCCCACGCCGGCGTAGGCGGCGCCCGCCTCGGCGAGATCGTGTGCGAGCTGCCCCGACTCGCGCTCTCGCTCGCCGCGGTGCCCGTCCGGCGAGCGCTCGTCCACCGCGTACCAGCCGCGGATCTGGTCGCCGAGCACGTACAGGTCGTCGTACAGAGAGTCGAGGTCGGGAAACGGGCTGTTGTCGGCGAACTGCACCGACTCGTCCACCGCTGCGATCGCCTCCTTGTCGAGCTCCTCGGCCTCGTCCTCGGAGATCACGCCCTCGGAGGCGAGGCGGCTGCGGAACGACGCGATCGGATCGCGGCGGCGCCACTCCTCCACATCCTCCTTGGTGCGGTACTCCTCCGGGTCGGCCATCGAGTGCCCGCGGAAGCGGTAGGTCACGGACTCGAGCAGCTGCGGCCGGCGCTCCTCGCGCGCGCGGCGCAGCGCCTCGGTGGTGGCGGAGTGAACGTCCAGCACGTCCATGCCGTCGCACTGCGAGCCGGGCACGCCGTAGCCCTCCGCCTTCTTGGAGAGGTCGGTGACCGCCGAGTGCCGCTCGAGCGCTGTGCCCATGCCGAACTGGTTGTTGATCACCATGAACACCACGGGCAGCTTCCAGAGCGCGGCCATGTTCATCGACTCACCGAACGTGCCCTGGTTGGTGGCGCCGTCGCCGAACATGCAGACCACCGCGTCCTCGGTGCCCTCGTAGTCGCACCGGAGCGCCACGCCGGTGGCCAGCGGCAGGTTGCCGCCGACGATGCCGTAGCCGCCCATGAAGCGGCGCTCGATGTCGAACAGGTGCATCGACCCGCCACGGCCCTTCGAGCAGCCGTCCACCCGGCCGAACAGCTCCGCCATCACCGCGTTCGGATGCGTGCCGCGAGCGAGCGCCTGGCCGTGCTCGCGGTAGGTCGAGAGCAGGTAGTCGCCGTCGCGCATCGCTTGCGTGGAGCCGACGACCGTGGCCTCCTCGCCGATGCACAGGTGCAGGAAGCCGCCGATCTTGGCCTTCGCGTACATCTCGCCGGCGCGCTCCTCGAAGCGCCGGATCAGCATCATCTTCGAGAGCACCGCCCGGCAGGTGTCGCGGTCCGGCAGCGAGTGCTTCTTGCCGGCGCCGTCGGGCGAGTCGCCTGCCTCCTTGGCCGACGCTGCTGCGCTTTTCCGCGCCATCGGCTTGACGTTAGCGAATAGCCTGCGCCGCCTCTTCGAGCCGGTCGTCGCCCCAGAAGAGCTGGTCGCCGACCCGGATCGTGGGGACGCCGGTCACGCCGTGCGCGAGCGCCTCGTCCGTCGCCGCGCGCAACCCGTCCTTCACCGATTGCGTCTCGATTCCCTTGAGCACCGCGCGCGGGTGGAGCTCGCAGGCGGCCGCCGCCAGCAGCACGTTGTCGGTATCGCTGAGGTCGCGCCCGCCGGCGAACTGCTGCCGGAACGCGGCCAGCGAGAACGCCACCGTACGGCCGGTCTGCTGCGCGAACACCGCCGCCCGCATCGCGTGGAGCATGTTGCCGGGCCACGGCTCGGGCCAGCGGATTCCGGGCAGGCCGTACAGCGCCGCCCGCCGCTCGACCTCCGCCATCCCGTCCGCCCTGTGGGGACCCTGACCCCACGAGCTGCGGCCCGTGGCCTTGAAGATCGCGCCGAGCAGCACCGGCTGCCACACGGGCACCTCGGGCAGAACGTGGTTCACGCGCTCGGCGCTGAGGTACGCGTAGGGCGAGCCGAGGTCGTAGTAGAAGACGGGCCGGTCGCTCATTCGGGCCTTGATTCTGCACGCGTCGGGCAACATTCGCTCGGTGCGGCTCCGTCCACATCTCGAAGCGGGCCTGGGGCGCCTGCGCGAGCACCTCTGGCCGATCACCCAGGCGGCCGCGGCGGCGGCGCTGGCCTGGTGGGTCACGCACGACCTGCTGAACCATCCGGCGCCGTTCTTCGCGCCGATCGCGGCGGCCATATCGCTCGGCGCGACCGTCGGCCGTCGCTGGCGCAACGTGGTTCAGATGATCTTCGGAGTCACCCTGGGCATCGGTGTGGCGGAGGTCGTCGTCCAGGTTGCGGGCACGGGCGCGCTGCCGCTCGCGGTGATCGTGCTGGTGACGATGGCCGCCGCCGTGGCGTTCAGCTCGATGCCGATGTTCGTGAACCAGGCGGCGGCGTCGGCGGTCCTCGTGGTCACGCTGCGCACGAACGGCGTGGCGGGCGAGCGCTTCGTCGACGCGGTGATCGGCGGTGGCTGCGCGCTGCTGATCAGCGCGGTGCTGTTCCCGCCGCACCCGCTGCCCGTGCTCGGCCGGGCGATCCGCGGCGCGCTGCAGGGCGTGGCCGCGGCGCTGCGCGGGGCGGCCGAGGCGCTGCGCACGGCGAAGCCGCGCGACGCGGAGTGGACGCTTGCGGTGACCCACGCTCTGCACGGCCAGCTCGCCGCGCTGGCCGGCGCCCGCGCCACCGCGAAGGACATCGTGAAGCTCGCCCCGCTGCGCCGGCACTGGCGTCCCCAGGCGGCGCGCGCGGACATGCGCGCCGCCCACGTCGCGCTGCTCGCCAACACAGCGCTCACGCTCGTGCGAATGGCGGCGGCCGCGCTCGAGGCCAGGGAGGAACCGCCGCCTCGGCTCACCGAGTCGGTGTCGCAGCTCGCGGCCGCGGTCGACGTCCTGGCCCAGGGTGCGTCGCCGGACGAGCGCGCACGTGTCCGCGCGCTCGCACGGCGCATCGCCTCCGAGCGCACACCGCTCTACGGTCCCCCCGAGCTGGCGGCCACCGAGCTGCAGGTCCGAGCGGCAGCGAACGACCTGTTGCGCGTGATGCGCGGCGAGGACGAGGAGGCCGCGTGGCGGCGCGCGATGCGTGTGCGCGCCGCCGAACGGACCGAGGCCGCCACCCAAACTGCTCGCAAGGTCGCGGCGAGGTCAGGCGCCGGGGCTCTGAGGCGGCGCTGACGGCTCACGGCGCACCCTAGGGCCGGCAAAGCCGTTGCGCGAGTGGCGTGCTACGCGCTTTCGACGTAGCGTTTTCAGGTGACGAAGAGCCCAGAGGGCAGGCTGCTCGACCTGGTCGCGGACGTGCAGGGTCTGCTCGACATCGACGAGTTCCGCGAGGGGCTGCTCGAGGCGCTGCACCGCGCGGTGCCGTCCGACTGGGTGTCGTTGAACGACGTCGGGCCGGGCCCGAACAACGTGGTGGCCATCGTCCGTCCCGAGCTCGACCCGAAGTGGCTGGACGTGTTCGGGCGGCTCGTGCACGAGAACCCGCTCGTGCGCCGGCTGCAGGAGACGCGCGACGGCCGCGCGTACCGCATCACCGACGTGGTCTCCCAGGAGGAGTACCGCTCGCTCGCGATCTACCGCGAGTTCTACGGAATCATCGGCGTCGAGTACCAGATGGCGTTCACGCTGCCCCACAGCCAGGACCGCATCCTCGGCGTGGCGCTCAGCCGCAAGCACGAGAACTACACGGATGCCGAGCGCGACTTCGTGAACCACGCGCGGCACTTCCTGATTCAGGCCTACCGCAACGCGGTGGAGTTCGAGCGGGCGCGCACGATCCACGGCTCGACCGGGGCGGCGCTGCTCTACAGCCTTCAGTCGAAGGGACTGACCAACCGCGAGGCGGAGGTCGTCCGCTACGTGGCTCTCGGCCGCTCGAACCGCGATGCGGCCACCGCGCTTGGCATCAGCGAGCGCACCATCGGCAAGCACCTCGAGCGCGCGTTCAAGAAGCTGGGTGTGGCGAACCGCTCGGCGGCGTCGGGGCTCGTTTGGGAGCTGGCGGACGAGTGGCCGCGGCTGCGGCCGCACCAGCGGGTCTAGGACGCCTGCCAGGCGGGCTCGCTCACCGCCGCGCCGAGCGACTTCACGTCGCCGCCCTTCTTCGCGGCGATCGTGCGCGTGGCCCTGGAGGTCACGTAGAGGATCCGCTGCCCGTCGGGCGAGAAGACCGGTGACTGCTTCTGGTCGTCGTCCGACCTGAGCTTGCGCGCGGCGCCGCCGTAGATGCTCACCTGGTAGAGGTCGCGCCCGTTCGGCGCGACGTAGACCACGCGCTTGCCGTCGGGCGACACGCTCGGATCGCTGCCGCCGCCGCTGCATGTGCCGTCGTCGTTGCGGTAGTTGGAGACCACGTGGTGGAGACCGCTGCCGTCGGGGCGCACGGCGAGGATGCCGGGGCAGAAGTCGCTGGTGGCATCGGTCGGCCGGTAGAGGATCCACGCGCCCGTGGGCGACCACACCGGGTCGCTCCCGTCCACGATCCGCCGCTGTCCGTTCCCGTCCGCCTGGAGCACGTAGATCGAGCTCTGCTCGATCGCCCCGGACGGCGTGTACATCACGCCGGTCACGGCCAGCGCGCCGCCGTCCGGTGACCACGTGGGGTCGAGGGCGTTGATGTCCGCCGCGATGCCGTGCGGGCCGCCCCCCGCCGGGTCGCTCGCCTCGATGGTCGAGCCGCCCACGCTGTAGGCCAGCGCGCGGCCGTCGCGCGTCCAGTCGGGAGAGCTGGCGCCGCCGGACAGGTTCGTCACCTGGCGCCGGTCACGCCCGTTCGCGGCCATCGTGAAGACCTGCGGCCGACCGGCGACGGTCTGCACGTACGCGATGCGGCCGTTGTGGCCGGCAAATGTGCCGGCGGCTGCCTGCGGCGCGAGAGCCAGGCTCAACGCGGCCGCCCCGATGACGAGGTGGCGCCTCACCGTACCTTCGCGTTCCCGCGTCTCGGAACGCCAAGCGTGAGTTACGTCACACGCGCCGAAAGGGCGCTGCTTCTACCCGTGGATCAGCCAGCCGTCGGCCGCGCGCGCGGCCTCCATCACGGCCTCTGAGAAGGTGGGGTGGGCGTGCACGATGCGCGCCACCTCCGGGTAGCCGCCCTCCAGGTCGCGAGCGTTCACCAGCTCCTGGATGAGGTCGGCGGCCTTGGTGCAGACGATGTGGCCGCCGAGCAGCTCACCGTACTGCTTGTCGCCCACGAGCTTGACCATGCCGCTGCGGTCGCCGTAGACCACGGGGGCGCCGACGGCGCCGATCGGGATCTTGCCCACGATCACGTCGTGGCCGGCGTCCTTCGCCTGCTGCTCGGTCAGCCCGAAGCTGGCGACCTGGGGGTGGCAGAACGTGGCGCTCGGGATGTAGTCGTAGTCGAGCGGATGCGGGTCGAGCCCGGCCGCGTCCTCCGCGGCGATGATGCCCTCGTCGGAGGCCTTGTGCGCGAGCGCGGGACCCACGGGCACGAGGTCGCCGATCGCGTATACGCCCTTGAGCGAGGTGCGCATCTTCTCGTCCACCTCGACCTGGCCGTTCTCGCTGGTCTTGATGCCCGCCTCGGCCAGCCCGAGACCCTCCACGTCCGCGCCGCGGCCGGCGCAGATCACCAGGTAGTCGTACTTCTTGGTGTCGCCGCCGAAGGTCAGCTCCACGCCGTCCTTCTTCGCCTCAGCGCCCTCGACGTTCGCGTTCGTGACGATCTCCACGCCGTCCTTTGCGATCTCGCGGGCGGCGGTCCGGGCAATGTCCGCGTCCTCGAGCGGGAGGATCTGGGGAAGCGCCTCGAGCAGCGTCACCCTGCTCCCGAGCCGCCCGTACGCCGACGCCACCTCGGTGCCCGACGCTCCCGCGCCGATCACCGCGAGGTCGCCCGGCAGCTCCTCGAGCGCCCAGCCGGTCTCGGTGCTCAGCACGCGGCCGCCGAACTGCAGGCCGAGCAGCGGCTTCGCCACGGTGCCGGTGGCGAGGATCACGGTCTTCGCCTCGATCTCGGTGCCGTCGAACTGGCCGCCGATCTTCACGTTGCCGTCGTCGGTCACCGAGCCGTGGCCCTCGATCACGTCGATCTTGTTCTTCTTGAAGAGGAAGCCGACGCCGTCGGTCAGCGTCTTCACCACCTGCTGGCGGTGGGCGCTCACGCCCTTCATGTCGACCTTGGCGTCCTTCACCGAGATCCCGAAGTCCTTGCCGTGCTCGATGTCGGCGAACACCTCGGCCACGCGCAGCACCGCCTTGGCGGGGATGCACGCGTAGTTCAGGCAGCGGCCGCCGATCGCGTCCTTCTCCACCACGGCCGTCTTCATCCCGAGCTGGGCGGCGCGGATCGCCGCCACGTACCCGCCGGGGCCGGAACCGATGACGATGCAGTCGTACTTGGACTCGGGCACGAACGGCAGCCTAGTAAACGAGCTGCTTCTCCAACCGTCCGCGGAGCTCGTCCGGAACGGGCTGCGACCTGCCGGCGCTGTAGTCGTAGCCCACGAGCACCCCGTAGCCGTGCGCGATCAGCCGATCGTCCGAGTCGATCCGCATCTCGAACTCGAGCCGGATGCTCGAGCGCCGCAGCTCGCTCGGCCACACGAAGGTGCGCACCTCCTCGCCGTAGTGCGCCGGCGAGCGGTAGCGGATGTGGCACTCGGCGAAGATGAATCCGAACTTCCTGCTGCCCGGCTCGTGCTCCGGCGCGATGGTCGTGAGGTAGTCGATGCGCGCGGTCTCGAAGAAGCGGAGGAACTCGACGTTGTTCATGTGCTGCATCGCGTCGAGGTCGCCGAAGCGAACCCGCTGCACCATCGAGAAGGCGGTCTCGGGCGGGCCCCCGTCCCGCTCGGCGTGTGTCACTCGGGCTCCGGCATCTGCATCCGCGCCATCGCCCTCACCAGCTTGTAGAAGAGCAGGCAGGCGGGCACGAGGATCGCCACCACGATCACGACGTCGATCGCGGTCGAGGCGCGCAGCGCGAGCACGGTCACGACCACGATCAGCAGGGCGAGGATTGCCTCCATGAGCAGCACGGCCCAGTAGCGGGCGTTCCACATGCCCCAGGCGACGAAGCCCATCAGCACGGCCTGTCCGAAGACCGGGCCGACCGCCGGGCGCGTGCCGTTGATCTTCACGCCGGCGGCGAAGGCCACGATGTTGCCGATGGCGAGGACGAGCGCCACGATCGCGGCGGCCGTGACCCAGGGTGGGCGCTCGCCCGGCGCGAGCGGCTCGAGCGCGGCGCGCGCCCGCTCGTTGCGCAGCTCCGAGCGGCTAGACATGGGCCGGCACCAGCGCCGCGCGGAGCTGTGCGGCCACGGCCCGCGGATCGTCCGCGTCGCGGATCGCGCGCACCACGGCCACCCGCTCGGCGCCGGCAGCGGCGACGTCCGCCACGTTGCCGGTGTCGATCCCGCCGATGGCGAAGAAGGGCCGCTCGCCCGCCACCTCGGCGGCGTGACGCACCAGCTCGAGGCCGACCGCCGGGCGCCCCGGCTTCGTCGGGGTGGCGTGGACCGGGCCGACCGCGAAGTAGTCCACGTCGGCCTCGAGCGCCGCTGCCACCTGGTCCGGCGAGTGGGTCGAGACTCCGATCAGCAGCTCGTCGCCCACCGTGCGCCGCACGCCCGCGATCGCCTCGTCCTCCTGGCCCACGTGCACCGCGTCGGCGTCGCAGGCCAGCGCCAGGTCGGGCCGGTCGTTCACCACGAGCAGCGCATCGTGCTCGTCGCACAGCGCGCGCAGCCGCCGGCCCGCCGCCACGATCTCCTCGTCGGCCCGCTCCTTCTCGCGAAGCTGGACGAGATCCACCCCGCCGCGCAGGGCGGCCTCCACCACCGCGTCCGCGGGACGGCCGTCCACCTCGGCATCGATCACGAGATACAGGTGCGCACGGCGCAGACGCTCGCGCCGGCGCTCGCCATTCGACATGCGCTGAATCCTATTTACGCGGATAGAGCGCGCCGGCACGCGGGCGCTGGTCTGCCCGGATCGCGTTGCTGATCTCGGTGCCGGCCACGAAGCGGAAGCGGCGCCGAGTCGCCCTCGACACGCGCACGACCTTGTCGAAGTAGCCCCCGGCGTTGAGCGTCACCGGGGCGCCGAACGTCACGAACTTGCTGCCGAGCGCCGACTGCAGCAAGACCGTCTGGCCGGGCAACGCCGCGCGCACGCCGCCGAAGATCTCCACGCTCGACTTCGACACGAGCCGGACGAACAGCGGGGTCTTGTAGGCCTGGTAGACGCCGGACTTCGGTGCGCCGAGCGTGCTCGTGATCCCCGACTGGAAGCCGTGGAAGCGGATGAGCCCGCGACCGGCCGTGCTGTCGTCGGACAGCGGGTACTGCGCGTAGCTCTTCACGCGGCGGTCGTGGTACGCGAGCCATTCGCTCTCGCCCATCCACTGCGGCACCTTCCTGATCGGCGAGGCGAACGGGTCGGGCGGGTCGGTCTGGTAGCCGAACTCGGTGAGCCAGATCGGCATGCGGTGCACCACGAAGCGCCTCGACAGCTTGCTCAGCGTGCGGTCGAGCCTCGTCAGGTCGTTGATGGTCGCGTCGTCGGCCAGCGGCGTGAGCGTCTCCGGGCCGGTCTCGAGCGTGTACGGGTGGTAGGCGATGCCGGTGCCCGGCAGCGGCGTGTAGCCGGTGCAGCCGCGCCGCGACGCGGCGCGCCCGCGGTAGGGGTGGTACCTCGCGTCCACGCACGCCAGCTCGCGCAGGAACTGGAGCGGCGACACGCGCGCCGGATACGTCTTGCCGCTGCGCGCGAACGGCAGCAGCTCGCCGATCAGGATGTCGTCGCCGGCGTGTCCGCTGGCCACGAGCGAGCTGTGCGCCGCCAGGTAGAGGCCGCGGTACAGGCGCGGCGACTCGGGGAGCCTGCGGTTCTTGTACTGGGGACCGAGCCAGCCGGACAGGTTCGGCTCGTTCCACACCGACCAGATCGAGACCTTGGGGAGCGCGGCGTCGGCCGCCCTGGCGCGCACGCTCGCCGACGCGGACTGCGCGATCGGCTGCGGGCAGGGATCGCCCTGCTGCGTCTTGAAGTCGCACTGCGGGGTCGGCGTCGAGGCCGGAGGCGCGGGCGCCGGCACGTAGCCGCCGGAGTAGCGCGTGCCCACGGCCTTCACGAAGTGACCGAACTCGATGGGGTTCGGGGTCACGGTGCCGGTGCGTCCCCTGCCGCTCGCCCAGTCTGGCGCGTGGCCGCCAATGAGGAACATCACTCGCAGCCCGCGCTGCGCCGCGCCGGTGACCAGGTCGTCGTAGGGCACCCAGTTCGCGGGGTTGTACTGCGCCGGATCGTCGCCCACGAAGCCGGCCGGCTTGCGCGACCCGGGCGGCGCGATGCGGCGCCAATCGATGGTCACCTTCACGACATCCACGCCCAGCCCCTTGATCTGGTCGAGGGTCAGGGCCTGCACGATGGGGCCCTCGCGCAGCAGGCGCGCCTCGTCCTGCACGATCGAGATCTGGGTCGGACCGGCAGAGGCCGGGGCGGCGGCCACGAGGGCCACGGCGGCGGGCAGCGCGACCGCGAGGGCCGCCTGAATGAGTCGTACGAGTCTCAAAAGGGGGAGATGGTAGCCAGGGGCTGCGGCTTTAACCGGCGGATCCCGTGCGGGTTGCGGTGCAGAGGGTTCGAGCCGCGAATGCCGGGTAACCCGAAGGGATGCAGATCGGCACCTCCATCCTGCTCATCGCCGTCGGCGCGGTGCTCAAGTACGCGGTCACGGCCACCGTGTCCGGGATCGACATCCAGACCGTGGGCTTGATCCTGATGATCGCCGGAATCGTCGGCCTGATCATCTCGCTGCTCTACATGGCGCTCTGGGCCGACCGCACGGCTCCGGCGCGGGATCCTCGTCTGGACCCGCCGCCGCCCCGCGACCGGCCCTACTAGCTAGGATTCACTCAGTACGGGAGCTCGGGAGAACCGGGCTGAGAGGGCGGCTGGGTCGCCGCCGACCGTTGAACCTGATCCGGGTAATTCCGGCGTAGGGACAGTCGGCGCGACCTCCGCAGGAAGGCAAGGCTTGGAGTGAGCGCAGCGCCTCAGAGAAGCGGCTACGACGCGCTGGTGATCGGCGCCGGACTGGTCGGTCTCGCCTGCGCCTGGCGCGCCGCCCAGCGCGGGCTGTCGGTGCTCGTGATCGACCGCGACGGCCCGGCCGCGGGCGCGTCCTCGGCGGCCGCGGGGATGCTCGCCCCGGTCACCGAGGCCGACTTTGGCGCCGAGGCACTGCTCCACCTGAACCTGGCGAGTGCGGAGCTGTGGCCCGCGTTCGCAGACGAGCTCGGCGCCGAGCTGCACTACGTGCGCCGCGGCGCGCTGGTCGTGGCCGCGGACCGTGACGACGCGGAGGAGCTGCGCCGCCTGCACGCCTTCCAGCGCCAGCTCGGCCTCGACGCCGACTGGCTCACGCCGAGCGAGTGCCGCCGGCTCGAGCCGGGGCTCTCGCCGCGCTGCGGCGGCGGCATCCTGGCGCCGCAGGACCACCACGTGGATCCGCTGGCCGTGGTCAGCGCGCTGGTGGCGGCGTGCGAGCGGGCGGGTGCGGAGCTCCTCACCGGAGACGCGGTCGTCGCGGTCGACGAGCGTGGCGTGCGAACCGCCTCGGGGCGCTCGATCGCCGCGGCGAACGTCGTGGTGGCCGCCGGCTGCTGGAGCGGGCGGGGAATCGAGGGCCTGCCCGCGGTCCCGGTCCGGCCGGTGAAGGGCCAGATCCTGTCGCTGCGGCGCCCGCTCGACCGGCCGCTCGCGGCGCACCTGGTGCGCACGCTGCGCTGCTACATCGTGGATCGCGGCGACGGCCGCGTGGTGCTCGGCGCGACCATGGAGGAGCGCGGCTTCGACACCAGCGTGACCGCCGACGGCGTCTACCGGCTGCTCGAGGCGGCTTGGGAGGTGCTCCCGGAGATCTCGGAGCTCGAGTTCGCCGGCGCGCGCGGCGGGCTGCGCCCGGGCTCGCCCGACAACTCGCCGCTGATCGGCCGTGGCGAGCAGGGCAACGTGATCTGGGCCACGGGCCACTTCCGCAACGGTGTTCTGCTCACCCCGATCACCGCCGGCGCTGTGGCCGACATGCTCACGGGCGCCGAGCCGCCGGCCGCGATGGCGCCCTTCAGCCCCGCGCGCTTCTCGGCGGTGGCGGCATGAGGGTCTTCCTCAACGGCGAGCCGCGCGAGCTGGACGAGGGCGCCACGGTGGACGCCGCCGTGGCGATCACCGGCGCGCCCGACCGTGGCGTGGCGGTCGCCGTCGACGGCGAGGTGGTGCCGCGCGGCCAGTGGACGAGCATGCAACTTCAAGAGGACCAGAAGGTGGAGGTGTTACAGGCGGTGCAAGGTGGCTGACGTTTTCCAAATCGCCGAGCGCGAGTTCGGCTCGCGCCTGATCATCGGCACGGGCGGCTTCCGCGATCTCCAGACGATGGGCGAGGCGGTGATCGCCTCGGG
>DATNBJ010000378.1:0-27634 GCA_035572055.1 Thermoleophilaceae bacterium
CCCCACGCCGGACCCCACCCCCACGCCGGACCCCACTCCCACGCCCGATCCGACCCCGGACCCCACTCCGACGCCCGATCCGACTCCGGCGCAGCCCCCGGCTCCCACCGGGTTCACCGTCGGCATGGTCTCCGGCCCGGCGGCGGCCTGGGAGGCCGGCCTGGTCAGCGCCGTGAACCTTCAGCCGAAGGTCGTGCGCATCCCGTTCCAGATCGGCACGTCGGTGTCGAGCGTCCAGAGCGCGGTGGCCGGGCTTGCCGCCAACGGCGAGCAGGCGCTGCTGCTGGCCGAGTTCCCCGGCCGCATCCCCAGCACGTCGGAGGCGCAGAGCCTCGCCGGCTGGGCCAGGGCGGTCGGCCCCGGTGGCACGTTCTGGCAGGGCCGCTCCGACGGCAACCTGGCGGTCCGTTACATCGAGTTCGGCAACGAGACGAACGAGGGCTACCAGTTCGGCGGCGTGAGCTCGGGCTCGAGCTACATCGCGCGCGCTCAGAGCTACGCCCAGCGCGCGAAGGACGCGATCTCCGCGATCGATGCGCAGAACCCGAACGTCGGCCTGCTGCTCCAGGGTGACAACGGCGGCTGCGGCTGCTCGCAGTGGATCGACGGCATGTACAGCGCGGTGCCGGACCTGAGCTCGCGGGCCGCGGGTTGGACGCTCCACCCCTACGGTCCCCAGAGCCGTTACCAGCCGATCATGGACCGGGCCGTCAGCGACCTGGCCAAGCACGGCGAGACGAGCCTGCCGTTCTTCATCACCGAGTACGGCATCTCGACCAACAACGGTGCGTGCCTGGACAACAACTACAACTGGCCCCTGTGCATGACGTACCAGCAGGCCGGCGACTCGCTCAAGGGCGCGATCGCGGATCTGCACCAGCGCTACGGGTCGCGGCTTGCCCAGCTGTTCATCTTCGAGCAGCGGGACATGTCGAACACCCCGAACGGACGTGAGGGCAACTTCGGCGCCGTCAAGACCGACGGTACCCCGAAGGGCGCGTTCTTCGACGCGATCCAGTGGTTGGTCAACACCTACCGCGGCTGAACGGTCAGATACACCCGCGTCAAGCGTCGAGGGGGCCCGTGCGGGCCCCCTCGACGCGCTTGTGCACCGGCATTACATTCACTAGATGACCGGCCGCAAGGCGCTCCGACGGCCACTCGTTCTGATCGTGCTGGCCGCGGCACTCGGCGGTGTCCTGCTCGGCGGGGTCTTCTCGCAGAAGAGCGACAACCCGGCTCTCCAGTTCCCCGCCGATTCGCACAGTCCGGATGGCCAGCCTGTGGCGGGCGACACCTCGCACTGCGCGGACGTTCCGATAGCCGCGCCGCCGAAGCGGCACAGCTCACTGATCATCGGCCTCAACTCGGTCTGGCACAACGACTGCAACCTGGCCGCGGTCGCGGGCGCCGGGGTGACCATGGAGCGACTGGAGATTCCCTGGGACAGCGTGGAGCCGGAGCCGGGCAAGTGGGACTTCGGCGAGTTCGACCGTGAGCTCACGCTGGCCGCGCGGCACGGGCTCACGGTCCTCCCTCTGCTCATGAACGTGCCGGGCTGGGCCGGCAAGGCGTGGAACGCGTTCCCGTCCAACACCGCGGCCTTTGACGCGTACGTGGCTGAGGTGGTCAGCCGCTACGGGCCGCACGGGAGCTTCTGGCGCGAGCACCCGCACGTTCCCGCGCGCCCGGCCCAGTGGTTCGAGATCTGGAACGAGCCCTATCTGAGCCAGTTCTCCGCGGGCGGGGTGGATCCGGCCGCCTACGCGCGCCTCTACAAGGGCGCGGCCATGGCGGGCAAGAGCGCGGACCCGGCGGCGCGGTTCCTGATCCAGGCCGAGCTCTACACGAGCCAGGAGAACGGCGACTCGGGTGACTGGGTCGACCCGATGTTCGCCGCCGTGCCCGACCTGGCCCGCTGGTTCGACGGCGTGGCGGTGCACCCGTACACGAGCACCGACTCACCCGACACCTACACGCCGGACGACCCGCGCGGCGAGTTCCGGCGGATCGAGAACATCCGCCGGCAGTTCGCGGCGCACGGCGCGGGCTCCAAGCCGTTCTGGATCACCGAGGTCGGCTGGTCGACCTGTCCTGGAAGCCCCGACGACTGCGTGAGCGACGAGAAGCAGGCGGCCTACCTCACCAGCGTCTTCAACATCGTGAAGAGCGACTACTCGTCCTGGGTGCGGGCGGTGTTCCCCTACAACTACCGCGACGGGAACGAGGACAACGTGGCGGACAAGGAGCAGTGGTTCGGCCTCATCCGGCGCGGGGGCGAGCCGAAGCCGGCCTGGAACGTGCTGCGCGCGGCGGCGAGCAGCTAGGGCCGTGGGCCGGCTAGCCGCCGGCTACACCGACGACCGCGGCCACCAGCGCGACCGCCCCGCCGAGCACCAGCGCGCCCGCCACCGCGGGAGTGCGCCAGGCCTTGTGGCTGCGGGCGAACGCGACGCCCGAGGCCATCGCGCGCCGGCCGGCCAGGATCGGCTGGACCAGCCCGTCCTCGACCTTCTTCTCGGGCTCCGGGTCGTTCATCGTGGCCCTGGCGGCGGCGAGCCAGCCGAGTGCGGCGCCCACGACGATCGAGAAGCGCGTGTCGACGCCCGTGAAGGACGCGGTGGTCTCCACCACCATCAGCCCCGCGAAGCCGGCGAAGCCGGCCAGTCCTATCGCCCGGTGCAGGCCGTCAGGGTGGCGTTTCCACAGTGAGAACGCCAGCCACAATGCCGTGCCGAACAGCCAGGCGTAGGCGATCAGCCCGAAGACGCCCATCTTCATCCAGTACCAGAGCGGCAGGAAGTGGACGTACTGGCGGGCGCCGTTGAAGTCGATCGACACCGCCCGCTGCGCGACCCAGGGGACGCCGATGCCGAGCCCGTAGACCGGGCGCTGCGCGAGGTCCTTCAGCACGTTGCGCCGCTCCTCGATCCGGTAGCGGTCGTCGGCGTTGAGCTGGATCTGCGAGGGCGACAGCGCCTTGGCGCGCGCCTGCACCGGGTTGCTCGAGTTGGTCGGTCCGGCGACCACATAGGCCGCGCCGAAGGCGATCAGGAAGATGATCAGACCCGGCAGGACCACGCGGCCGCCGCGGCGGCCGGTGGCGAGCAGCAGGATCAGGACGAAGCCGAGGATCGCTCCGATCCAGAAGCTGCGCCGGAACGACAGGATCAGCGCCGCGAACGCGAACAGCGAGCCCCAGCGGACCCAGGCCGAGGTCGGCACGCGGTGGATCACCGCCACGGCGATTGTGAGCAGGAGCAGGAGCATCAGCCAGTTGGCGGTCGGCTCGATGTAGGTGAGCGTGGTGTTCCCGAACGACATGCCCTGACCCATGAGCCAGCCGATCGTGCCCTCGAAGCCCTTGAACACGGCCAGGCCGGCGGCCACGAGCGCGAAGTTGCGGACGGCAGTGCGCGTGCGCAGCGCGTTGACCACCACGAACGGCATGACACCCAGCATCAGGAGAGTCTCGATCTGGCTGATCATCGCGCCGCGGCCGGCGCCGCTCTCCTTGCCGTTGACGACCCCGATCAGCAACGCGCCGAGCAGGAACAGCAGCGGGTAGGTGAGCGGTCCCGGGAGCCTGAAGGGCTCGCCGGTTCGCACGAGGTCGAAGAGGAGCGCCGCCACCACCAGCAGGAAGAACACGAAGGGCAGGCCGACCTTGCCGCCCGCCGTGTAGAAGTGCGATGTGACCGAGAGGAAGCCCTGCGGGTTCGCCTCGAACAGGATGACCGTGACCAGCAGCGCGGAAAGCGAGACCCAGGCCGGGGCCAGCAGCAGCGCGATCACGGCGCTGAGACCGAGCACGCCCGCGAGCACGAGCACGCCCTTCTCGTGACCGGCCGCCAAGCCGATCACTGTGAGAACCATCACCCCGCCGACGAGGGCGCCGACGGAGCGCCCTGACGCCGTGGTGGTCAGGGGGCGACTCCCTGCTTCTTGAGCGGTAGCCGCGACCCGCGCACGTCCTCCTGGTAGTACGGCGAGAACGAGGTCTTGGAGCGGTTGTAGACGAGGCCGACGATGGGTGCGTTGATGGCGCGCAGGGTCTCGACAGCGCGGCGAGCCTGGACGCGGCTCGTGCGGCGGGCGTCGACCACGAACACCACGGCGTTCGAGTAGCGCACCAGCACCAGGGCGTCGGTGATGCCGAGCACCGGCGGGCTGTCGATGACGACCGTGCCGAACTGGTCCTCGAGCACCTTCAGCGCGTCGGACATGACCTTGGATGAGAGCGCCTCGGCCGGGTCCTCCACGCGGCGGCCCACGGGCAGCGCGTGCAGCTCGCCGCCGCGGCGGGCGGCCGACGGAGGCAGGCGGACCGGCTGGATCAGCTCGGGGGCCAGGCTGGCGTCCTCGCCGTGCAGCACGTCGCCGACGCCCGGGTTCGGGCGGATCTCGAGCTGCTGGGCCAGCGTGGGCCGGCGCAGGTCGCCCTCGACGGCGGCCACGCTGCGGCCCTCTGCCGCCAGCGCGCGCGCAAGGTTGGCGGCCACGTAGCTCTTGCCGGCGCCGAGGTTGGCGCTCGTCACCTGGAGAGCCCCGCCCCCGCCGGTGCCGTTCTGGAGCACCGTGGCGGTGGGATCGAGCCTGTCCATGGTGTCCGGCGTTTCGAAGGTTGCGTATGCGATGCCGGTGCGCAGGCCGCGGAACGCCTCGATAGCGGCCGGATCGTCCGGCGCCGCTCGCGGCAGCTCGCCGATGATCGGGATCCCGAGGTCCATCGAGGCCTCCTCTGCGGAGGAGTAGCGGCCCGCCAGGAGCGACCAGAGCAGCGCGGCGCCGGAGCCCAGGAGCAGGGCTGCGATGAGCGCGAGTGCGGCGTCACGCTTGGGGCGCGGTGAGGTCGGCGTGGTGGGCACCGCGGCGCTCTCGATGGTCGAGATGCGGTTGCTCGCGTTGCCGATCTGGTCGGCGAGCTTCTGGGATAGCGCCTGAACCTGCGCATTCAGGCCCTGGATCTTGGCCTTGTCGGCGGGGGTCTGAATGTGGCCCGGGGCCGACAGCTGGGTGATCTGAGCCTGGGCGTCGTTGATCTTCTTGTTGACGTCGGCCAAGGCCGCCTGCTGCTCGGAATTCGTCTGGTTGTTGATCGCGTCGACGAAGCCCTTCGCGTACGCGTTGGCGAGCTGAGCGGCCTGCTTCGGACTCGTCGACTCGCCGGTCAGGTCGATCAGACCGAGATCGCCCTTGGTGGCTGAAGAGGTGTGCTTGCTGAAGTAGAAGGTCGAGACCGGCGGCGTCATGTTCTTGGCGCTGTTGGCCAGAACCGGCGTGGTCTGCGAGACCTCGAGGTAGACGTCGCTCAGCTGGAGCAGCTGCTGCGGCTGGAGCGCCCCGCCGGACACCTGCTCGGTCGGGATGACCTGGACGACGGCGTCCGCGGTGTACTTCGGCGTCCGCGAGTGGCTGGCCACATATGCGAGGACAGCCGCGGCGATAGCGACAATGATTATGGAGCGCTTGTAGCTCCAAATGATGCGAAGGGGATGCGTGGAAGGCATTACTAGAGGCCTATCGGCCAGAAAGCCGTTGCGCTAGAGGGTGGACGGTGACGAATATACGCCCCGCCTGCAACGGGGCTTCATCGACAATCGCACGACGCCCATTGATTTGCAAGCGCCTACTTGGACCGATTGGCATATTCGCCTCAGGGTGGTCGAATCCTCTGAAGTGTGGCTAAATGGAATGAGTTGGCGGGACTCGTTTTTCAATCGCAGGGCGGCGAGCAGCGGGAGGGTCAGAGCTTGAGTACCCGGCTCTCGATCGGACTCGTCCATGACTATCTGCTCGTCATGCGCGGCGGGGAGCGGACCTTTGCCGCGATCGCGGATTGCTGGCCCGACGCGTCGATCTACACGCTCCTCTATGACGACGAGGGCACCGACCGGCGCTTTCACGACCGCCGCGTGAATACGTCCTACTTGCAGCGGCTGGGCATCCGCCAGAAGGGCTTCCGCCGCCTTCTTCCGCTGTTCCCTCACGCCGCCGGCCACCTGCCGGTTCAGGATCACGATCTGGTTGTGTCGAGCAGCAGCGCCTTCGCCCACGGGGTGCGGCCGCGCCCGGGAGCGGTTCACGTCTGTTACTGCCACAGCCCGTTCCGGTACGCGTGGCACGAGCGCGACCGCGCGCTCGAGGAGGCGCCTTCGTTCGCCCGGCCCGTGCTGCGGGGTGTTCTGAGCCGCGTCAGGTCCTGGGATGTCGAGGCCTCACAGCGCGTGACGCACTACGTGGCGAACTCGCAGATCACCCGCGAGCGCATACAGCGCGTGTGGAACCGCGACGCCGAGATCGTCCACCCGCCCGTGGAGGTCGACCGCTTCGAGATCGGCACTCCCGAGGACTTCTTCCTGGTCGTGATGGAGCTGGTGCGGCACAAGCGCGTCGAGCTGGCCCTGGAGGCTGCTCGTCGCGCCGGCAAGCCGATCAAGGTCGTGGGCACCGGCCCCGATCTCGAACGTCTGCAGGCGCTTCACGGCGACCACGCCGAGTTCCTCGGCCGCGTGGACGACGCAGGACTCACCGACCTCTACTCGCGTGCGCTGGGGCTGATCGTCCCGAACGTCGAGGAGTTCGGCATCGCCGCCGTAGAGGCCCAGGCCGCCGGCCGCCCGGTGGTGGCGGTGAACGCCGGCGGCGTCCGCGAGACCGTGATCGACGGCACCACCGGCGTGCTCGTCCCGGTCGACGACGTGAGCGCGATGGCCGAGGTCCTCTCGGAGACCGACTTCACCCGCTTCGCCCCGGAGCGCACCCGCCAGCACGCCTACGGCTTCTCGGTCGAGGCCTTCAAGCACCGCTTCACCAGCGAGGTGGAGCGGCTGGCTTCGCTGGGCGCGCCCGCCGCCCGCGCCGCTTAGTTCCGCCCAGTAGCGGCTCCCGCCCGGCGGAGCCGAACGGCAGCACCAGGGAAGCGGCCCGAACCCGGTGTGCTACTCCGGGCTTTGTTGATCTGGCAGGTCAAATCAACAAGGCGATCGCCACAGCGAGTCTCGGCCGCCCGCCAGTGCCGCCGTTCGCGCGCGGCGAGCCGCGGGCGGGACTCAGAAGCTCGGCGTCACGCGATAAGCGTCGAAGACGCTCTCGATGTTCCGCAGCCGCTGCACGCAGTTCTTCAGCGCGGCCGTGTCCCCCACCTCGACGACGAAGCGGTTCTTCACCATCGGGTGGACCACAGTGCAGCGGGCCTCCAGGATGTTGATTCCGCTTTCCGCGAAGGTCCGGGAGAGGTCCTCGAGCAGGCGGTGGCGGTCCCAGGCGTCGACCTCGAGCTCCACTCGGAACGACGTGGCGCCGGTGCCCTCCCAGGAGACCTCGGTGAATCGCTCGGGGCTCTTCATCAGGGCCTTCGCGTTCGGGCAGTGCTCGTGGTGGATCGTGATGCCGCGCCCGAGTGAGATGTAGCCGACGATCGGGTCGCCGGGCACGGGGCGGCAGCACTTGGCCAGGCGCAGCGGCACGTCGTCGATGCCCTCGACCTTGATGCCGTAGCTCGACGACGCCGCGGTCGGCTTCGGCTTCTCGCGCTTGGACAGCAGGTCGTCGACCGGGCCGGCGGACTCGACGGCGGCCTCGCCCTGCTTCAGCCGCTGCATGATCTTGTTGACGACGACCTTCGACGAGATCTTGGACTGGCCGAGGGCGATGTAGAACTCGTCGCCCTTCTTGAAGCCCATCTCGCGGATCACGTCTGCGAGCAGCGGCGAGCCGGCGAGCTTCTGCGGCGGCAGGCCCTGCCGCTTCAGCATCTCCTGGAGGAGGTCGCGGCCGGCGCGCTCGGAGTCCTCGCGGCGCTCGCGCTTGAACCAGGCGCGGATCTTCGACTGGGCGCGGGCGGTCTTCGCGAGCGACAGCCAGTCGCGCGACGGTCCGCGCTCCTGCTTCGAGGTGAGCACCTCGCATATGTCCCCCGACTTCAGCTCGTAGTGCAGCGGCACGATCTTGCCGTTCACCTTGGCCCCCACACAGCGGTGGCCGACGTCGGTGTGGACCTCGTACGCGAAGTCGAGCGGCGTGGCGCCGGCGGCGAGCGACTTGACCTCGCCCTTTGGCGTGAAGACGAAGACCTCGTCCTCGAAGAGGTCGACCTTCAGGCCCTCCACGAACTCCTGCGGGTCCTTCAGCTCGCGCTGCCAGTCGAGCAGGTGCTTGAGCCACTCGACCTTGTCCTCCACGCCCTGCGGCGCGGTGCGCCGCCCGTCCTTGTAGCCGCCGTCCTTGTAGATCCAGTGGGCCGCGATTCCGTACTCGGCCGTGTCGTGCATGTCGTGCGTGCGGATCTGGATCTCGAGTGGCCGGCCCTCCGGCCCGATCACCGTGGTGTGGAGCGCCTGGTACATGTTGAACTTGGGCATCGCCACGAAGTCCTTGAAGCGCCCGGGCAGCGGCTTCCACAGCGAGTGGATCACCCCGATCGCGCCGTAGCAGTCCTTCACCGACTCGACGAGCACTCGCATGGCCGTGAGGTCGTAGATCTCGTTGAACTCGCGGCCCTTCTTGGTCATCTTCGAGTAGATCGAGTAGAAGTGCTTCGCGCGGCCCGAGATGTCGGCCTCGATGCCGACGTCCCCGAGCTCCTTCCCCAGGTACTGGCCCGCGCGCGCCACGTAGCCCTCGCGCTCCTCCCGCTGCTGGTTCACGAGCGCCTTGATCTCCTTGTACTTGCGCGGGTGGAGCGTGGCGAAGGCGAGGTCCTCCAGCTCCCACTTGATCGCATGGATACCGAGGCGGTGGGCCAGCGGGGCGAAGATCTCGAGCGTCTCCTTGGCCTTCTCCTGCTGCTTCTGCTTGGGCATCGGCCCGAGCGTGCGCATGTTGTGGAGGCGGTCGGCGAGCTTGATGAGGATGACGCGCACGTCGGCGGCCATCGCGACGATCATCTTGCGGTAGTTCTCGGCCTGGCGCTCGTCGCGGCTCTGGAAGGTGATGCCCGTGAGCTTGGTGACGCCGTCGACGAGGGTGGCGATCTCCTCGCCGAACTCGGTGCGCACCTCGTCGAGCGAGGCGGAGGTGTCCTCGACGGTGTCGTGCAGCAGGGCGGCGCACAGCGTCTCGGTGTCGAGGCGCATGCCCGCGCAGATCTTCGCCACGCCGACCGGGTGGATGATGAAGTCCTCACCGGAGCGGCGGCGCTGGTCCGCGTGGTGCTCGCAGGCGAACACGAACGCGCGCTCGACCAGATTGCGGTCGATGTTCTCCGCGGCGTCCGAGGAGTGCTCCTCGATCACCGCCAGGAGATCGCCGAGCAGCCCGCGCTCGAAGTCGGTGAGCGCGTCGGTGGCGGGGCCGGCCGCGGGCTGATGGGGACCCGCGCTGTCGACCGGCTTGTGCTCGAAGTCGACGGCGGCGGGGCCCGGCTTTCCATGGGCGTCCTGTGCGCGCGCCTTCGTCCGAGTGGTGGCGCGCTGGGGCGCGCCGTTCTTCGGCTTCGCGGGCTCGGGCGGCGCGGCGTCGGCGGACGGGCTCTCGGCCGGGGTTTTCGGCGTTTTCGCCATCGTTCGAGTTTAGACCCGGGGACAGGCGGCGGTGCAGCCGTTGGGCACTAGCGGTCTCCGGCGGCGACCACTAAATGGGGCGCCGTCCGACCACCCGGCGATACCTGCGACGAGACGTCAGCGCGTGCATCTGCTCGGTGTGCACCCGCCGCCCGCAGCGCGCGTCGAAGGACAGGAGCGCGGCCGTCTTGCGGTATGCCCGCGAGGCCCTCTCCAGCCGGTGCTGGTACCAGCGCGAGCCGATTGCCGCCGTGACGAGGATCGCGGCGGGGATGCCGCCAAGCCAGATCAGCAGGAGGATGAGCCACAGGGTCATATCTCCGCCCTCGGTCGAGGATCAGCCGGGTCCATGATGCAGTCCGCACAAGACGGAACGCAACGTGTGATTCCGCACCCTCGGCGGAAAACCCTTCCGTGAGTACCGCAAATGGGTCGCTACGCGGCCGCCGGGAGCGGCTGAACCGCGCCGGCGAGGTAGCGGCGCGCGTGATCGAGCTGTTCCCGGGACGCCGCGTAGGTGGGCGAACGCTCGAGCTCGACGCGGTCGGCGCTCAGGAGGGTGCAGCGGCCGGCGTCGTAGGACGCCAGGCCCAGCTCGCGCAGAACGGTGAGCATCCGGGCGGCCATCGCCGGCGAGCGCGGGTGCGTGCCGCTGCCGGCGAGCAGAGCCTCGAGCCGCGCCCCCTCGGCGCTGCCGTCCCCGTCGCGCAGGCCGCGATAGATCTCCGCCAGCGCGGGGCGCAGGTCCAGCTCGGCGCCGGCGTGCGCCAGCGCGAACTCGATCTCCGGCTCGCCCCAGGCGAGGTGCACGAAGCCGGCGGACGGCGCCCCGCGCAGGAGCTCCATGCCCGCCGGCGACAGCGGCGGGTCGAGCGCCACGATGTGCGAGAACCGCTCGGCCAGCTCGGGGCGGGCGCCGAGCGTCTGCCAGCTCACGAGCGCGGCGTCGCCGAGCCCCCCCAGCACGCGGCCGAGCGCCTCGCGCCTGCGCGACACGTCCGCGCATACCACGAGCACGGCCTCGCCACTGGAGAGCAGGTCGCCTGCCACGCCGGCGAAGCCTTCGCGGCGGCGGTCGCGTGTAAGGCGGGTCTCGGGTGCGGGGTGTGGGGTGTGGGGTGTGGGGACCAACTCGCGTTCCACGCGCGTGAGGTATGGCTCTTCCTCGCCGAGCACCAGGCAGGCCGCGACGTCGCGCGCGTTCAGCGCCTCCAGCTCGACGCGCGCCTCCACGGTGCCGTTCCAGCGGTTCAGCTCGAGCTTGACGGTGGCGTCGTGGCGCTCGTCGGCCGCCGCGGCGGTCAGGGCCGCGGGCGTGGTGCGGAACACGACCCCGCGGGCGCGTCGCCCGCCGTTGGTGAGCGTGAAGCAGGCGTGCTGCCCCTCGTCGCCCATCGCGCGGATGTCGCCGATCTTCGCGGCGGGCACGAGCAGCGTGGGCTCGGGGTTGCCGTGGCCGAACGGGCCGAGACGCTCGAGCTCCTCCGCCAGCTCGAGCCCCAGCGCGCTGCCCGGCACGAGAGCGTCGACCCGCTGCTCAGGCACGAGGTCGTGCGGGGTGAGCATCGACGCGGCGTGGGCGTTCATCGCGCGCCGGAAGGCCTCGATCTGGGGCGCCTCGATCTCGAACCCCGCCGCCGCGCGGTGGCCGCCGAAGCGCGTGAGGTGCTCGGAACAGGCGGCCAGGCCGGCATGGAGGTCGTAGGCGGCGATGCTGCGTCCCGAGCCGCGCCCGCTGCCGCCGTCGAGCGCGATCATCAGGCAGGGCCGGTGGTGGCGCTCGACGAGGCGCGAGGCCACGATCCCGATCACGCCGGGATGCCATCCCTCTCCCGCGAGCACGTACGCGTGCGCGCCCTCCTGCTCGGCCCGCGCTGCCTCGGCGGCGAACAGGATGCGCGTCTCGGTGTCCTGGCGCTCGCGGTTCATCAGGTCGAGCTCGTCGGCCACCTGCGCCGCTCGCTCGTCGCTTTCGGTGAGCAGGAGCTCGAGCGCGGCGTCCGCACGGTGCAGCCGGCCGGCGGCGTTCAACCGCGGAGCGAGGCGGAAGCCGAGGGCGCGGGCGTCGAGGTCGCCCGGGTCGAGCGAGGAGACGCGCATCAGCGCGCGCAGGCCGGGCTTGTCCGTGCGCTTCATCGCGTCGAGCCCGGAGCGGACCAGCCGCCGGTTCTCACCGCGCAGCGCCACCACGTCCGCGACCGTGGCGAGCGCCACCAGGTCGAGATCCTCCTCGGCCAGCAGCGGATTCAGGCCGGCCGTCGCGTACAGCGCCTCCGCCAGCTTGTGAGCGACCCCCGCGGCGCAGAGGTCGGGAAACGGATAGCCCCCGATCGCCGGGTGCACCACCGGGCAGGGCGGCAGCTCGTCGCGCGGCCGGTGATGGTCGGTGACGACCACCTCGAGGCCGAGCTCGAGGGCGTGCCGCACCTCCTCCACCGCGGTGATCGCGCAATCGACCGTGACGAGCAGCCCCGCGCCGTCGGCCACCAGCCGCTCGACCGTGGCGCGCGCGAGCCCGTAGCCGTCGTCGAGCCTGCTGGGCAGGTGCCACGACACCCGCGCGCCGAGGCGCCGCAGCGCGCGCACCAGGATGGCGGTGGAGGAGACGCCGTCCACGTCGTAGTCGCCGTGCACGACGATCGGCGAAGCCGCTGCCGCGTGGCGGAGGATGACCTCGCAGGCCTCCCCCATCTGCCCGAGCGCCAGCGCGTCGTGGCGCTCGTCGGCAGCGAGGAAGCGGCGGGCGGCAGCCGGGGTGTCATAGCCGCGGCGCACGAGAATCGTGGCCGCCGTGGGAGACAGCCCGAGCTCGGCCGCGACGGCGTCGGCGGCCGCCACCGAATACGGCGTGGTGGACCAGCGCGCGACCTCGGCGAGCATGCGGCGATTCTCGGCGGCCGGGTGGACGGAACCGCGTCTATCGCTCAGCGGTAGGACGAGCGGCCCGCGCCGGCGATGCCGCGTGTGATCAAGCCGGCCTGGTACCTACAGCACGTCCGGAGCCCGCCCGACGCGTGCCCGCGGCCGGCTACAGCGCCGGACGTTCCGGCTCCACGCGGTCCCCGTAGAAGTACGAGGCCGCGAGGCCGATCAGCGCACCGGGGATCGCCTCGAGCGCGTCGGCGATGTTGGTGTCGTGCCTGCCGGGGATCGAGAAGCCGTGGATGATCAGGCAGACGAGCACCGCGCCGATGATCGCCGCGATGAAGGCGCCGACGATGCCGCCCCAGAAGCGGTCCGGCAGGAAGATCGTGAAGTGCCAGAGGGCGATTCCCATCATGACCCAGACGAGCATGCTCATCGGCGACCGTGCCTCTTTCGACGACGTTGCTGCTGCTGGCGCTTGTTGCGCTGCGGCTGGTTCGGGCCGGAGGTGCTGGAGTAGGCGGAGGGCTTCTCGGGGGCGCCGTCGTCGCCGTCGGCTCCATCGGTGCTCTCGGCCCCGTCAGAACCGTCCGCGCCGTTCGTCGGCTCCTCCATGACCGGCTCTTCCTCCTCGACCTCGAGCTCGGGATCGACCTCGGGCGCGGGGGGCGGTGGCGCGGGCTCGGCAGCCGGCTGCGGTGGCGCCGCCACCGCGGTGCCGCCCGGCCCGTTGCCGCGCCGAGAGCCCGCGGCACGGCGTGCGGGGCGCTGGCGGGTCGTCCTCGCCGGCGCCGCCGGCGCCTCCTCCAGGGGCTCGCCGAACGTGCCCGGCGCGTAGGCGGGCACCTTTCCGCCGAAGTCCTCGAGGGCAAGCTGGCGGCGCCGGACGTAGACGGGCTCGCGCTCCTTCCAGTGCGTCAGCACCGGCGATGCGATGAAGATCGACGAGTAGGCGCCGGACGCCACGCCGACGAGCAGCGCGAAGCCGAAGTCCTGCAGCGTCTGGCCGCCGAAGATCATCAGCGCCAGAACCGGCAGCAGCGTGGAGAGGCTCGTGACCAGCGACCGGGTCAGCACCTCCGCCATCGAGCGGTTCACGATCTGGCTGAACGTGGCCCGCGGCATGCGCGGCACGTTCTCGCGTATTCGGTCGAACACGATGATCGTGTCGTAGAGCGAGAAGCCGAGGATCGTCAACAGCGCGGCCACCGTGGAGGTCGTGACCTCGCGCTGGAAGAGCGCGTAGACGCCGGTGGTTATGAGCAGGTCGTGCGCCAGGGCGATGAGCACGGGCACCGCGAACTTGAACTCGAATCTGAGCCCGATGTACAGCGAGATCAGGACGAGCGACGCGATGATCGCGATCAGCGCCGTCTTCGCGATCTGGGCGCCGAACGTCGGGCCCACCGAATCGGCGGTGAAGTCCGCACGCGCGACTCCGAAGTTCTGGTCGAGCTTCTGCTGGACCAGGTTCACCTTGTCCGGCTGGAGCTTCTTGACCGTGATCTGGAAGACGTTCGGGCCGAGCTTCGAGTCCTTGACCGCCTGGATCTTCGCGTCGCCGTAGCCCAGCGGGCTGAGCACGTTGCGGATCTGTTGGACCGTGGCCGCCTTCTGCACCGGCGTGGTGATGCGCGTGCCCGACTCGAAGTTGATGCCGAAGTTGATGCCGAGACCGGCGATCGCGAGCGCGCCGGCGACGAGGATCGTGCCGGACATCGAGAAGAACCACTTCGACTTGCCCATGAAGTCGAAGTGCCAGCGGATGCGCTCCTTCCCCGCGGCCAGCATGTGCCGCGAGCGCATGACGCTCGTGCGCGCCAGCGAGCCGAGGATCGCCGACGTGGCGAGCACCGCCGTGAACAGCGAGACGAGCGTTCCCACGAGCAGCGTGAACGCGAAGCCCTTGATGCCCGCGGTGGCGAGCATGAACAGGATGAAGGCGACGCCGAGGGTGACGACGTTCGCGTCGATGATCGTCCTGAGCGCCTTGCCGTAGCCGGCTGAGATCGCTCTCGGGATGGAGGCGCCTCCGCGCGCCTCCTCCTTTATTCGCTCGAAGATGACGATGTTCGCGTCAGCCGCCACGCCGAGCGTGAGGATCAGGCCCGCTATGCCCGGCAGGGTCATCGTGATCGGGATCAACTTGACGACCGCGAACAGGATCACCGCGTAGATGACGAGCCCCACCACGGCCACGACGCCGAGGACGCGGTAGAAGAGCAGCAGGAAGAGCATCGTGAGCGCGAGGCCCACCGCGCCGGCGATCAGGCCCTGGTGCAGCGCCTGCTTGCCGAGCGTCGAGGAGACCTGCGTCTTCGAGATCAGCTTGAGGTTGATCGGCAGCGCGCCGATGCGCAGGTTCTGGGCCAGGTCGGAGGTCTCCTGGTAGCTGCCGATGTTGTCGATCTCCGCTCCCGTCCGGCCGTCGATGCCGTTCGGGTTGTCGTTGAAGTCGATCGTGGCCAGGGAGATGATCTGGTTGTCCAGCGTGATCGCGAAGCGCTGGAAGCGGTTGGCCGCCGGCTGGCCGGGAACGGCGAGCTGCTGCTGCCCGCGGTTGGCGATGTCCTTCGTGGTGCGAGCGAACGCCGCGCGCCCCTTGCCCGTGAAGTTCATCGTCACGTTCGGCGCGCCGGTCTGCGAGTTAGTGCCGAGCTTCGGGTCCGTGATCTGCGTGCCGTTCAGCACCGAGTCGTCCTCGAGCACGAAGTAGCCGGGCGGCGGGGAACCGGGCTTCGCGCCCTTCGTCTGCTCCGCGCCGATCACGATCACGCCGCGCGGCACCCGCAGGATCGTGCTGCCCTCGGGTGGCCCGGCCACGCCGAGCGCCTGCAGCTCGGTGGCGCACTCCGTGCCCTTGGTGACCGGCCGCGAGGCCGGCGGGGGCGCTCCGGTTGGCAGCTTGTCGAAGTAGTCCGAGAGTACGGCCCGGCAGCTGCCCTCGGGCCCGGCGATCAGAGTGGGGTTGGCGCCCTTCGTAGCGGGCGGGTTGAAGAGGTAGTACTGGTCGGTGCTGGTGGTGTCGTTCTGGAGGTCGTAGTAGTGCTGGATCTGCTTCTGATCCCCGCCGAACTTCTGCTGGATCTCCTTGGACGGGCCTCCCGGCGGAACGTCCGCGGCCTCCGCGCGCGGCAGTGACTTCGATGCCCGCAGCACCGCCTGGTAGAGGCTGAAGATCGGGTTGTTGGGCGCGGGATTGGTGGACGCCGTCGTGGGATCCACCAGCTTGTTCGGCGCCTCGTAGATGTTGGGCTCCCAGTCGTAGAACTGGAGCTGCGCCGTGCTGCCCACCTGCTGCTCCGCGCGGTCCACGTTCTTCACGTCCGGCAGGCCGATCGAGATCTGGTCGCTGCCGGTGCGCTGGATCTCCGGCTCGGAGACGCCGAGCGCGTCGGTGCGCTTGCGGATCGTGCTGATCGCGTCGTCGATCGCCGCCGGCGTGACCTTCGGCACCTGCGGCGTGGGCTGGCCCTGGTAGACGAGCTCGACGCCGCCCTTCAGGTCGAGGCCGAGACGCGTCTTCTTCGAGGTGATGATCACGGCGGACGCGACCAGCAGCGCGACCACCGCCAGGAGGACTACCGCGTTTCGCCTCCGACTGATCACGACTTGGGCGTGAGCACGAGGAGGAGTCCGCCGTCCTCGTCGTACGCCGGGAAGATGTCCGCGGTGGCCGGTTCCGGCCGGTCGCCCTCGGCGTGCACCACCACATGCTTGTCGAGCACCCGGACGCCCCACTCGAGGGAGGTGCCGATGTGGTCGTCCCCGTTGTCGAACTGCAGGCCGAGGACGTCGCGGACGGGCCGGCCGATCACGTCGGGCTCACCGAGGCCGGTGAGCTCGCGCAGGCCCCTTCCGGCGCCGATCACGCGCGCGTCCCGATCGCACACGATGAACGCGGCATTCGGAGCGGGGTAGTAGTCGTCGAGGAGCTCGAAGAGGAAGCCGAAGCCGCACTTCGCGCACCCCTTCGCGCGCGTGGTGAAGCCGGCAGTCCGCTCGCCGGACAAGGTTCGGTTCCCGCAGTTCGGACAGATGAAGTAAGGCATGGACGCTCAGACCTAGGGTATGTGCTCCCTTCAAGAGCACCTAAGCGAACGCCCAGCTTAGCGGGGCTCTGTTACGAACTCGCGAGCAGCCGACGAGTGGGTGCGGGCCTGCTGGTGACCGGTCCCGTTTCGCACCAGCACGTTGGGGTTGTGCTGGTCGAGCGGCAGCCGCTCCCGGGCGTCCGAGGCGAAGAAATAGAGGTTCGTTCGCTCGGGATCCGGTGTCTCCACGACCATCACGTGCTTGAACGCCCGGCCGAGCAGCTCGGCCACGTCCGACTTGTCGCGGAAGTCGAGCTTGCGGTAGGCGTAGTCGACGTCCTCGACCTCGGTGTAGCCGGACAGCACGCCCGTCGGGGTCATGCGGTCCTTCAGAAGCGCGAGCACCTGGCCGGTCTCCTGTGGCGTGAAGTGGTGGAGCGCCGAGTCCCAGACGACGTTGTCGAACGGGCCGTCGGGCAGCGTCTCGCGGATGTCGCGCAGCTCGTAGGTCACGTTGCCGGCGGAGTTCATCCGCTTGGCGTGTGCCACGGCCTCCGCGTTGGCATCGACTCCCACGACGCGCGTGGCGCGCCCGGCGTAGAAGTGCTTGGTGTTGTAGCCGTCGCCCGAGCAGAGCTCGAGGACGTTCGCGCCGGGACGGATGACCAGGCTGCTGAAGACGCCGCGCTCGACGAAGGAGGAGCGGCCGGTGGCGCGCCATTGCCAGTTGGAGTCGACGTAGTGGTCGAACCACTCGCTCTGGGGGCGGAGCACGCCCTCCACACGGAGCTGGAAGTGATGGCTCAGGGAGCTGATTCCGCGGATGAGGCGGTTCGCGCCACGGATCGGCGGGACCAGCAGCCGGTACAGGACTGCACGCGGCCTCGCGATGCGAGTTGAAAGCATGGAGAGATCCTTCTGTGCTGAGTTGGAGCCACTGGCGCGGCGCGGCTCCCGGACGGGGTTGCGGCCAGTCTAGGCCAGCTCGGCCGTTGCCGCCACAAGCGACGGCCGAATACCGAGTGAGTGGTAATAGGCGTCCTCGGTGAGCCGGGCGATCTCCGACCAGGAATAGCGGGTATTCGCGAGCTCCGAGCCTGCAGCGCCGCGGCGCTCGCACTCCGCCCAGCCCACCTCGACGCTTGCCTGGAGCGCCGCCGCGAGCGCAGCCGGATCCGACCGCTCGCAGATCCAGCCGGTCTCCCCCTCGACCACCGCCTCGGGCAGACCGCCCACCGGGTAGACGACCACCGGCCGCGCGAAGCCGTAGGACAGGAGCAGCACGCCGCTCTGGCTCGCCACCTGGTAGGGGAGCGAGACGGTGTCGGTGGCGGCATACAGCTTCGCCGCCTCGGCCATCGGGAGGAAGCCCTCGCGGATGATCACCCGGCCGGCAAGCTCCGGCGACTCGAGCTGGTCCGCCACCTCGTCGAGGCCACCCGTGTTCAGCCCACCCATCACGAGGTAGAGGTCCGGCACCTGGCGCACGGCCTCGACCAGGTCGCCGATGCCCTTGTCGTGGCGGAGCTGGCCGAACATGAGCGTGACCGGGGCGTCCTGCGGGATGCCCAGCTCGGCGCGCGCCTCGGCGCGGTCGGCGCTGCCGCCCGTGCGGGCCAGGCCGCCGTACTCGCCGTGCGGGATCACGTCGGCCTTGTGCTTCGCGGTGTCCCAGAGCTGGTCGAGGTCGAAGTTCGTGTGGACGATCGTCCGCCGCGCGAGCGCTCCCATGATCGAGTGCGAGCGATGGAACGACATCGAGCCGCGCTCGAAGGTGTTGTGCTCGGTCTGCACGATCGTGCAGCCGGCCAGGCGCAGAGCGCCGAGCATGATCACGCCGAGGGGCGCCAGCTCCCAGCCCTGTGAGTGCACGACCGCGGCCCGCCGGCCGGCCCGCACCACGGCGGGGATGGCGGCGAGGAAGCGCAGGCCGTTGATCACCGAGCCGAGCTTGACCTTCCGCAGGGCGTCGTTCAGGGGGGTGCCCGCGCGCATGTAGTGGAAGAGCGGCAGCGCCTTCACGCCCGGGCGGTCCGGGTAGAGGTGATCGCTCGCGGTGGCGATCTCCACCGTCCAACCGCGGTCCGCCAGCGCAGCCGAAAGGGAGACCGTGTAGTCGGTCACGCCGCCTCGTCCCCCCTGCTCGAGGATCATCACGCCGCGGCGCTTGGCCTCGTCGGGCTGCATCTCAGTCCCTGCCTGCAACAGCATCGAATTGCCAGGGTAACCCGGGATCCGGCGGGTTCGCCAGTGCGGCTCGACTAATTGCTGAAGCCGCCGAAGAGGGAGAAGCCGGAGTATGGGCGGTTCGCCACGACCTCGCCGTAGGCGCCCACGACCTCGATGTTCGCCTCGGCTGGCGCCTCGGCGCGAATCCGCTCGGCGAGCTCGTTGCCGTCGTCCTCGCTGGGCGCCGGGATCACGAGATGGCGCCAGCGGCGTGACACCTTCACGCCCTCGCCCTCGAGCTTGTCCGCGAGCGCCTTGGTGGAGCGGTGGTCGGGCAGCGTGATCTGCACCTCCCACTCGTCCATGCCCGCCTCGGCGGACTCCCTGCGCTCGAGCTCGACGCGCCGCTGGTGCTCGGCCTCGATCTCCTCGGGACTCTCCGGCAGCGCCAGGGAGGCCTCCTCCCAGTCCTCCGCGACCTCGTGCCAGCGCTGGACCTCGACGTCGGCCTGGACCTGGTGCTCCGTCAGGAACCGGTCGACGACCTCCTTCGCGGCGTCGGCCTGATCGCGCGCGTTCGCGTAGAGGAAGTACTTGTCGTCGTTGCGGCTCACGACCACGCGTCCGCGCAGGCGATCGGCCAGCTCGTCCTCGAGCGAGTGCTCTTTCAGCCAGCGCACGAAGACGGGCCCGAGCTCCTCCTCGTGGAGGTCAACCTTGACACGCCAGTCCTCCATGATCAGAAGAGGCTAGCCGCGTGGTGCGATGGGCGCTCTATGCCCATGTGCTCGAACGCCGCGGCGGTGGCCACGCGGCCACGCGGGGTGCGCTTGATGTAGCCGCGCTGAAGCAGGTAGGGCTCGTAGACGTCCTCGATCGTGTCGGCCTCCTCGGACACCGCCACGGAGAGCGTGGACAGGCCAACCGGGCCGCCGTCGAACTTCTCGCAGATGGTTCGCAGGATGTCGCGGTCGAGACGGTCGAGGCCCGCGGAGTCGACCTCGAGCAGGTTGAGCGCCTCGTCCGCCACCTCCTCGTCGATCCGGCTTGCGGCGCGCACCTCGGCGTAGTCGCGCACGCGCTTGAGCAGCCGGTTGGCCACGCGCGGCGTGCCGCGCGAGCGCGAAGCGATCAGCGTGGCGCCGGGGCCGTCGATGTCCACGTCGAGGATGCCCGCCGAGCGGTGCACGATCCGGGCCAGGTCCTCGGCCTCGTAGAGGTCGAGCCGGTGGGTGACCCCGAAGCGGTCGCGCAGCGGCGTGGTGAGCAGGCCCGCCCGCGTGGTGGCGCCGATCAGCGTGAACGGCGGCAGATCGAGCGTGACCACGCGCGCCCCCGCCCCCTGCCCCACGGTGATCGGCAGCCGGCGGTCCTCCATCGCGGGATAGAAGGTCTCCTCGAGCGCCCGTGGCAGGCGGTGGATCTCGTCGACGAAGAAGACCGAGCCCGGCTCGAGGGCCGTGAGGAAGGCGGCGACGTCGCCCTTGCGCTCGAGCGCCGGGCCCGCTGTCTGGACGAACGGCACGTCCAGCTCCGCGGCCACGATCTGCGCAAGCGAGGTCTTGCCGAGGCCCGGCGGTCCGGCGAGCAGCACGTGGTCGAGCGCCTCGCCGCGCTGCTTGGCCGCCTCGATGAAGACCGAGAGCTGCTCCTTCACCGCGCGCTGGCCGACGAAGTCCTCGAGCCGGCGCGGGCGCAGCGAGCGGTCGAGCTCCTCGTCGCCCCCGAGGGCGGGCGCCGCCTGGATGCGCTCGACGCCCGGCGTCCTGATGCCGCCCTCGTCCCTCACCTCGCCGCCCTGAGCGCCTCGCCGATCAGGTCCTCGGGCGTCTCGCCGTCGGCGTCGGCCAGCAGCTCGTCCGCCTCCTGGGAGCTGAAGCCGAGCCCGACGAGGCCCTGCCGCGCGAGCGTGCGCGGGTCATCGGTCTTCGTGATCACGATCTCCTCGATCGCCGACTCGCCCGCGACCTTCTCGCGCAGCTCCACGATGATCCGGTCCGCCGTGCGCTTGCCGATGCCCGGCACGGCCTGGAAGCGCGCGCTGTCGCCCGCCGCGATCGCGCGCAGCAGCTCCTTCGTGGTGCCGCCGGACAGCACCGCCAGCGCCACCTTCGGCCCGACGCCCTGCACGCCGATCAGCAGGAGGAACAGCTCGCGCTCCTCCTCGCTGGAGAAGCCGTACAGGTACATCCCGTCGTCGCGCATGACGAGGTGCGAGTGCAGGAGCTTCTGCTTGCCGACCGCCGGCACCGCCTTCAGCGTCTCCGCCGAGACGGCGAGCCGGTAGCCGACGCCGCCGCACTCGATCACCACGTGGTCCGGCCGCCGCACCGTCACAGTCCCGTTCACCGACGCGATCACGCGAGCACCTCCTTGAGCGCCGCCCAGTTTGCGTGGCAGATGGCGACCGCGAGCGCGTCCGCCGCGTGGTCGGGCTCCGGCGGCTCCTCGAGCGACAGGAGCGCCCCGACCATCCGCTGCACCTGCGCCTTCTCGGCCCGGCCGTGGCCGCACACCGCCTGCTTCACGGCCTGGGGCGTGTACGAGTGGCAGGGGATGCCGGCCTGGCCGGCGGCCAGCATCACCGCCCCGCGCGCCTGCCCGACGGCGAACGCGCTGCGGGCGTTCTGCCCGAAGAAGAGGTCCTCCACCGCCATCGCCTGGGGCTCGTGGCGCTCGATCAGATCGCACACGTGCTCGTGGATCTGGGCGAGGCGCACCTCCATCCGATCGTCGCCCGCCGTATGGAGCACGCCGCCGTCGAGCGCCGCCATCGTGCGCCCGCGGGCCAGCACCACCCCGTAGCCGGTGTGAGCGGTGCCTGGATCGATGCCGAGAACGACCACCACGGGACTGATTCTGCGCGGCGGCGCGGACGCCTTTCCCGGCCGGCGTTCGTAAGCTCTTCGTGGTTCGCTCTTCGTTTATGGAATTCGACGACGGCCACGCGATCTCGTACAAGGCGCTTCCGCGCGGCACGCCGGTGCGCTCGGCGGACGGCGTGGAGGTCGGCAAGGTCCGGCGCGTGCTCGAGAACACGCGCGAGAACATCTTCGACGGGATCGTGGTGGAGTCCCGGACGGGTCAGCGCTTTGTCGACGCGCCCGAGGTGGAGCGCGTCGCCGAGCGGGCGGTGACGCTCAACATCTCGGCCGAGGAGTACGAGGAGCTGCCGGCGCCGCAGTCGCTGCTCAAACAGCGTTGGAACCACGCGCCGCTCGTGAGGCGGACGAAGCGCGCGGGGCGCGATCTGCGGAAGAAGTGGGACAACAGGTGACAGGTCGCAGGACGCCGTCGTTCCTGTGACTGTGACCTACGCGAGAACTCGCTCGAGCACCGCCGCATCCACGTCGTAGTTCGCGTGGACGGCCGCCACGTCGTCGTGGTCCTCGAGCGTCTCGATCAGGCGCATCAGCTGGGCCACCTGGCCCTCTTCCACCTGCACCCGGTTCGTGGCGCGCATGGTCAGCTCGGAGTCCTGGATCTCCACGCCGGCCTGCTCCAGCGCCTCGCGCACGGCGGTGAGGTCGCTCGGCTCGGCGATCACCTCGTACACGTTCTCGTCGACCGCCACGTCCTCGGCGCCCGCGTCGATCGCGGGCATCAGGTCGTCCTCCGAGTACCTGTCGGCGTCGACCAGCACGAGGCCCTTCTTCTCGAAGTTCCACGCCACCGAGCCGGGCTCGCCCAGGCTCCCGCCCGCCTTGGAGAAAGCATGGCGCACCTCGGAGCCGGTGCGGTTGCGGTTGTCGGTGAGCGCCTCGACCAGGATCGCCACGCCGCCCGGGCCGTAGCCCTCGTAGAGCACCTCGTCGATCTGCTCGCCGCTCGAGTCGGCGCCGGTGCCCTTTGCGATCGCGCGCTCGATGTTCTCCTTGGGCATGCGCGCTTCCTTGGCCTTCTGGATGGCGTTGGCGAGGGCGGAATTGCCCGCCGGATCGCCGCCGCCCTCGCGCGCCGCAACCTGGATTGCACGGGCGAGCTTGGTGAACAGATTGCCGCGCTTGGCGTCTGTAGCGCCCTTCTTGCGCTTGATCTGGGCCCATTTGGAGTGACCTGCCACGGATCTTGATTCTACGAGGGGAGGACCGAAGCCCTGAGCCGGGTAGTGGGTTACGCAGGGGATGCGGCTTCTCGCGGCGACACTGTTCGCCGCCCTCGCGGCGGTGCTGCCGGCTTCGGCATTCGGGGCCACCGGCTACCACTCCGCCTGCGGTGTGGAGCTCTCGAGCGACGTGCCGAGCACGCCGGGCGGGCCCACCTGCGGCAGCGACGAGGGCGACGACGTGATCTTCTCCGGCAACCCCGGGGCCTTCACGCTCTTCGGCGAGAACGGCCACGACACCGTCGGTGGATCGGCGTACGGCGACGTGATTCAGGGCGGTCCCGGCAACGACGAGATCTACGGCGAGCGGGGCAACGACTACATCGACGGCGGCGACGACTCGGACCTGCTCATGGGCGGCCTCGGCGACGACAGCATCCGCGAGCGGCGCTTCGGCGTGAACGAGCATCTCTTCGGCGGACCCGGCAACGACATCGTGGCCGGCGGGCGGGGCGGTGACGACCTCTTCGGCGGGACGGGGAACGACGTGCTGATCGGCGGGTCGGGCAGCGACCACCTCTACGGCGGGCCGGGCAACGACACGCTCTACGGTGGGCCGAACCGCGACACCTTCGACTGCGGGCCGGGCGACGACACCGTCTACCGGGTGCGCCACTCCTCCTCGGACGGCCTCTCGACCGGACGAGCCGACGCGTCGATTCCGAGGTCGGCGGGCTGCGAGCACATCGTGAACAGCGACCCGACGGGTGGCTTCCCCATGCGGCAGATCCTGGGCCACAGCGGGCCGGACACGCTGGCGGGCGGCTCGGGCAACGACTTCATCGAGGGCAAGGGCTCGGGCGACCGGCTCTACGGCGGCGGCGGCGAGGACGAGCTCGAGGGCGACGGCTCGACCGGGGGCAACGACCTGCTGATGGGCGGATCGGGCAACGACCGCCTGGCCGGGCGCTCGGGCAGCGACAGGCTCTACGGCGACGCCCGCTCCCCCACCGCCGGGCCGCCCGGGAACGACGAGCTGGCCGGCGGCTCGGGCGCCGACCTGATGGTGGGCGGTCCCGGCGACGACCTTCTCCTGGGCGCCTACGACGGCGACCGCATCCTCGCCGGGACCGGCAACGACGTGATCAACCTGCTCGGCGGCGACACCACCGACCCGAACGGGCGCGCGTTCGTGGACTGCGGCCGCGGCTTCGATGTGGTGGCGATCAACCCGGACCGCCGCGGGGTCTTCCGCAACTGCGAGGGCTTCACCTCCCAGTTCCACGAGGCGGACTTCGGGCACTTCTACCACCCGTCCTCAGAGGTCTGGCCGCCCGGCGTGCCCAACGCCGTGCCGAGCGCCGCGCTGGCCGTGCGGGCGCGCGCTGCCCGGGCGCATCGCACGCAGAACGAGCCGCTGGCGCCCGCCTCGCCGGACGGCGGCGCGGGACCGCCGTCGATCAGCGGCGACGGCCGCTTCGTGGGCTTCTCCTCCGATGCGGACAACCTGGTGGCGAGCGACACCAACGGCGCGCGCACGGACCCGTTCGTGCGCGACCTGGCGACCGGGGCGAACCTGCTTGCCGACTCGCGCCGGTCGGGCGCTTCGGCGAGCCGTGGCGGCCGCTTCCGCCGCGGGCCGTCGGGTGAGCTGAGCGGCGACGGCCGCTACGCGGTCTTCACCAGCAACACGCCGGACCTCACCGGCGGCGTGCCGCACTACACGATCTTCCGCCGCGACCTGTTCACCGGCGCGAACCAGCGCGTCTGCCGCGCCGGCGACGGCGATGCCAGCAACCCGGTGATCAGCGCCGACGGGCAGCACGTGGCGTTCGAGTCGCGCGCGGACACGCTCGCCGGCCGCGACCGCGACCTCCAGCCAGACGTCTACTGGTGCGACATGGCCTCCGGGACGCTCCAGCGCGTCTCCACTCCGATCGACGACTCGGTGAACACGGTGGGCAGCTCGGGCGCGCCGTCGATCAGCGCCGACGGGCGCTACGTGGCGTTCACGAGCGACGCGGGCGGGCTCGTGCCCGGCGACGGCGGCCGCGCGGGCGTGTACCGCAGGGACATGCTCACCGGCGAGATCGCGCTGGTGGACGTCCCGGCGGGCGCCGCGACGTCCGACGGCAACGGCCAGAACCCGAAGATCTCGGCCGACGGCCGCTACGTGGTCTTCGACTCGGACGCCACCGACCTGCCCGGCGGCGGGCTGAACGGCCGCGCGATCGACGTGTTCCGCAAGGACATGGCCACCGGCGAGGTGGCGCTCGTGTCGCAGGGCCGGGACGGGTCCGGCGCGAACGGCGACTCGACCGCGGACTCGATCAGCACGGACGGCTCCTGGATCGTCTACACGTCGAACGCCTCGAACCTGGTGCTCGACGACGGCAATGGGACATCGGACGTGTTCGCCAAGAACCTGGCGACCGACACGATCGTGAAGGTCTCGACCCACCCCGACGGGAGCGGCCTGAGCGGTCCGAGCATGCAGGGCAGCGTGAGCTCGGACGGCCACTTCGTGGCGTTCGCGTCGCGCGCCCAGGACGTGGTGGCCGGCGAGGTTGCGTCCTCGCGGCCGCGGATCTACCGGCGCGACCTGACCACCGGCGCCCTGGTGGCGGTGTCGAACGGCGTGAACCTCCCGCCCCGCTCGCTGATCGGCGAGCCGTTCGGCGTGAACCTGCGCCGCAAGGTGCGCCTGATCGCCGGGACCTCGGCGGACAACTCTCGTGTGATGCGCGTGCGGGTGGCTGTCTCGCGCTCTGTTGGGCAAGGCCGCTGCGTGTGGCTGGGCCGCGGCGCGCACCTCGTGAAGAAGCGCTGCTCGCAGCCGCAGTACCTGGACGCGCGGCTCACGGACGGGCTGCGCTGGACCCTGCGGGTGCCGCACCTCTTGCCCCGCGGTCTCTACACGGTGCGGTCGGTGGCGATCGATGACGCCGGGTTGGTGGAGCGGCTGCGCGCTGGGCGGAACGTGAGCATGTTCCGCTTGCGCTGAATCCCTAGTCGTTAGTCGTTGAGTCCCTAGTCCCTAGTCCCTAGAACCTTGGTCAACAGTTCTAGGCACTAGGCACTAGGCACTACGCACTAGGCACTAGGCACTAATTACGAACTTCCCGTCCTTCTGCAGCTCTTCCCCATCGACGACGATCGACCCGCCCTGCCGCAGGTCGCACACCATGTCCCAGTGGACCGAGGAATTGTTCTGGCCGCCCGTCTCGGGGTAGCTCATTCCGATCGCCATGTGGACGCTGCCGCCGATCTTCTCGTCGAGCAGGATCTCCTTGGTGGCGTCGGTGATGCCGTAGTTGGTGCCGATGCCGAGCTCGCCCAGGCGGCGGGCGCCCTCGTCCGAGTCGAGCATCTCGTGGAGGAACTCCTCGCCGCGGTCGGCCGAGGCGTCCACCACCTTGCCGCCCTCGAACCGGAGCGTGACCCCTGACACCTCGCGGCCGCCGTACACGGCCGGGAAGGAGAAGCTCGCGACGCCCTCCACCGAGTCCTCGACGGGGCCGGTGAAGAACTCGCCGTCGGGCATGTTGCGGTCGCCCACGCACGGGATCCAGGTGCGGCCGGCGACGCCGAACTTGATGTCGGTACCCGGTGCCTGCACGCGGACCTCTTCCTTGCCGCCCATCCACTCGACCAGGCGGTGCACCAGGTCGGACTGGCGCTTCCACGCGGTGAGCGGCTCGGGGTCGGTGGCCAGGCAGGCGTCGTAGTAGAAGTCCTCGTAGGCGGCCAGCGACATGCCGGCCTCGCTGGCGTACGCGTGCGTCGGGAACAGCGTGAGCGCCCAGCGGTAGCCGCCCTCGGCGCTGCGCTTCATCGACGTCTCCATCAGGTGCTTGCGCGCCTTCTGCGCCTTGGCCTGCTTCTTCGGGTCGACCTGCGAGAGGTCGCGCGTGTTGGCGTCGCCGAGGATCGCGATGCGGACGTCGGCCTGCTCGACGGCCCAGGCGGAGGTCGGCGCCACCCACTCGAGCTGCTCGTCCGAGGCCAGCTCGTAGAACGCGGCCGCGGCGCCCTCGGGCGCGAGCTGCACCACCGGGAACGCGCCCGCCTTCAGCACCTCCTCGTAGATGGCCTGCACGAGCGGCTCGGCGGTGGTGGAGGACTGGACCACGCAGGTCTCGCCCTTCTTCACCTTCGTGGAGTAGTGGACGAGGATCTGCGCCAGGGCGACGGCGCGCTGGTCCCTCATGCCGCCTTGGCCTCCGCGGAGCGCTCGCGAATGCGCTCCACGAGCCACTCGTGGATGCGGCCGTCGTCCGTCAGCTCGGGGTGGAACGCCACCGCGAGGATGTTGCCCTCGCGCACGGCGATCGGGTGGCCGTCGATCTCGGCCAGGACCTCGACGCCGGCCCCGCACTCGTCGATCCACGGCGCCCGGATGAAGACCGCACACAGCGGCCCGCCGTCGATCCCGGCGAGCTCCACCTCCGCCTCGAAGCTCTTCACCTGGCGGCCGAACGCGTTGCGCTCCGCGCGCACGTCGAGCAGGTCCAGGTGGTCGCGGTCGAGCATGATCAGGCCGGCGCAGGTGCCGAGCGTCGGCGTGCCCGCGCGGACGAGCTCGCGGAGCGGCTCGGCCAGCCCTTCGCGCTCGATGCCGAGCGTCATCGTGGTGGACTCCCCGCCGGGAATGACAAGGCCGTCGAGTCCCTCGAGGTCGGCGGGAGTGCGCACGACGCGCGCCTCGGCCCCGAGCCGGATCAGGACGCCCGCGTGGGCCTCGAAGTCGCCCTGCAGGGCGAGTACCCCCACGACCACGGCGCTACCAGCCGCGATGCTGGATCAGGCCCTCTTCGCCGAGCTGCGAGATCTCGAGCCCGGCCATCGCCGCACCCAGGCCGCGCGAGGCGCCCGCGACGCGCTCCGGGTCGTCGTAGTGCGTGGTGGCCTCCACGATCGCGGCCGCCATGCGCTCCGGATCCTCCGACTTGAAGATCCCGGAGCCGACGAAGACGCCCTCGGCGCCGAGCTGCATCATCAGCGCGGCGTCCGCCGGG
>DATNBJ010000379.1:0-3276 GCA_035572055.1 Thermoleophilaceae bacterium
GCCCGCGGCGCGCAGGACGGCGTCGGCGGCGTCGGCGTCGAACAGAGCCCTCCGAACGCCGGCGCGAAGCTCTGCGGCCGCCTCCTCCGCGGGCAGCGCCGCCCGGTGGGGCCGCGCCTCGGTCATCGCGTGGTACGCGTCGGCCGCCGCGAGGAGCTTGCCGGCCGGGCTCAGCGCGTTGCCCGCCAGCCCACGGGGATAGCCCGACCCGTCGAGGCGCTCGTGGTGCTGCACCGCGATCGCGCTCAGGCGGGCCAGCGGCGGCGATGAGGCGAGCATGCGCTCAGTGAGATACGGATGCAGGCGCACGCGCTCGAGCTCGGCCGGCGTGAGCGGCCCGCGCTTGTCCCAGGTCGCGTTCGACACGCCGAGCCGGCCCAGGTCGTGCACGAGCGCCGCCCGGCGCACCAGCGTGGTGTCACCCTCGTCCAGTCCGTACAGCCGCGACGCCGCGCCGGCCAGAGCGGCGACGCCGCGCGAGTGGCCGATCGTCCACGGCGACTTCAGGTCGGTGAAGTCGGCGATCGCCTCGAGCGCGGCCTCGAACTCCTCGTCCGAGAGCACGGCCGTCAGCGCCGGCTCCGCCGCGATCACGGAGTCCCAGCTCGAGACGGAGTCCAGCTCGTCGAACAGCGCCGGCGCCTCCTCGCAGAAGAGCTCCACGAGCTCCGGGTCGAACTGGGTGCCGCTGCGCTCGCGGGCAACCGCGATCGCCGCCTCCACCCCTCCCGCCCGGTGGAACACCTCGACGACATCGGCGAGGTTCACGATCCGAGCAGTCAGCTCGATCTGGTCGCGCTCGACCTCTGCCGGCACGCCCTTGCCGTCCCAGCGCTCGAACGTCTGGTTCAGGCTCTCGCAGACGTCGTCGCCCAGGCCGAGCTGACCCGCGAGCGCGTTGGTGGCGACCCAGTGGTTCTCGACCATGTCCTCGAAAGTGCGCCGCCCGCTGCCGAGGAAGGCGACGCCGAGCTGAGCGCGCTCCGGCAGCGGCCGGCCACTGCCGATGTGCCTGACCACGAACGCGGCCTTGTCCAGCGGCCGGCCCGTGTCGATCCGGCGCGTGTCGTTCTTGAACACGGTGTCGTCCCCGAACCACTTCGCCTGCTCGTAGGCGTCCACGTGGCAGCCGACCCAGGCCAGCAGGCTCACGTAGTAGACGACCCGCCGCTCGGCGTCGTCGAGCCCCAGCCGCTCGGCCAGCCGCAGCGCGATCAGCGACTGCCGCAGCACGTGCTCCATCGACTGGCCCATCCCGAGATCCGTCCCCAGGGAGAGCGTGGCCACCAGCTCCGCGAGCCGGACCGTCGACCGTTCGACCTGTCCCGTCACGGCCCAAGTCTAAGAAGGCCGAAGCCTCGGGCGTAAGACTCGATTTCAGGCCTTGCGGCTTTCGGGAGTCCTCGTTTCCGAGGCTTCGGTAGTAGCGGGGGCGGGATTCGAACCCGCGACCTTCGGGTTATGAGCCCGACGAGCTACCTGACTGCTCCACCCCGCGTCGCGACCTATCAATGTAGCGATTGAGGTTCGTGAGCGTCAAGAGGGCGCAACCGCCTTAACAGCGGCGAGAACCTCGCTGTTTGGCGGATTGTCGGACGCGTCGTCGGAAAGGTGGCAGTAGGCGATGTCGTCGCCCGGCAGCACCACGAGCACCCCACCGAGCTGAGCCGGGTGGCCGACCGTCCTGCCCTGGTGCACGCCGTTCTTCGCCGCCGCGGCCGCACCCCGCGCGACCATCTTCGGCCCGAGCAGCTCGTCGAAGGTGGCGATCTTCGTCCCGGCGGCCTCGTAGACCTCGCGCCCCTTGTCCACGTAGATCGGGAAGTCGAGCTCGAGGGACTCGCGGAAGTGCGCCGCCTGCTCGGGCGTTCCCTGGCCGATCACCACGAGGCGAGCGCCGGCGGCGTCGAACTTCTCCCGGTCGCGATGCAACTGCACCGCGTGCGCTCGGCAGAACGTTCAGCCGTAGTGGCGCAGGAAGACGAGCACCGCCGGCCCGTCGTCCCAGAACGAGCCCAGCCGGACGTCGTTCCCGTCCGGGTCCTTCACCGTGAGGCTCGCCAGCCCGCCTGCGTCGCCGGGCGGACGCGTCTGCTGACGCCTGACCGCCGCCCCCAGTAGCCGTCGCATCGGCGGCAGACTACCGGCCTCCGTACGATCCGCGCCTCATGCGCGTCGCCGTCGTCGACATCGGCACCAACACCACACGCCTGCTCGTGGCGGATGTCGAGGACCGCACTGTCACCGAAGTCGCCCGCCGGAACGCGATCACGCGGCTCGGCGAGGGAGTCGATTCGGGCGGCAGGCTGCTGGATGGCGCGATGGAGCGGGTTTTCAGCGTGGTGAGCGAGTACCGCCGCGCGATTGACGAGCTCGGCGCCGAGCGCAGCATCGCCGTGGCCACCAGCGCGGTGCGCGACGCGGCCAACGGCGAGGAGTTCGCGCGCGAGCTGCACGAGCGCTTCGGAATCGAGCCGCGGATCATCAGCGGCGACGCGGAGGCCCACCTCACCTTCACCGGCGCAACGCTGGATCGGCCGGCGGGCGGCGACCCGCTGATGGTGCTCGACATCGGCGGCGGCAGCACCGAGTTCGTCATCGGCCGGCCCGGCGAGTCGCCGAGCTTCAACGTGTCGACCCAGGCCGGCTCGGTCCGGCAGACCGAACGCCACCTGCACCACGACCCGCCCACGGCCGCGGAGCTCGACGAGCTGCGCGCGGAGATCCGCGAGATCGTGGAGTCCTCGGTACCAAAGGGAATCCGCCGCAGCGTGGGCGACGGCGTGGCGGTGGCCGGCACGCCCACGTCGATGGCGGCGATCGACCAGAAGCTCGAGCCCTACGACCCCTCGCGCGTGCACGGGTACCGCGTGTCGCTCGAGGCGTGCGTGCGAATCGAGGCGATGCTGGCGAAGTTGTCAGAGAGCGAACGGCGCGGAGTCACCGGGCTTCACCCGGAACGGGCACCGACGATCGTCGCCGGGGCGGTCATCCTCGTGGAGTCGATGCGATCGTTCGAGCTCGACTCCATCGAGGTCGGCGAACATGACATCCTCTACGGCGCCGCTCTGGAAGCCGCTCGCTGACTGGCGCGAACGCGCTTGTCAACGCATGTTCTAGCTTGCCTTCAGTAGGCCGGTGTGGTTATACTGCCCCTGCCGGGTCGGGTCAGCGTGCCTCGGTACCTGACCGTAAGATTCGGCACATAGGTTCGGGCGAAGCCGCATCGTATCGGCGCCTCCCGCCGCTCGAACCGCTGAGGCCCTTTCATGGCAC
>DATNBJ010000380.1:0-16167 GCA_035572055.1 Thermoleophilaceae bacterium
CGCCGCGGCGGGCTCGTCCCGTTGCGTGCCCAGCCCGAGTGCGCCCGCGATCGCCTCGGGGACCAGCTCCGCGCCGGTGAGGTGCGCGAGGTCGACGAAGTAGACGCCGTCGCGGAACGCCTCGGCGAGATCGTGCGCCGCCCGCAGCGCGAGCCGCGTCTTGCCGACACCGCCGGCTCCGGTCAGAGTGACGAGCCTGGAGCCGCCGCGCAGCAGCGCCATCAGCTCGGCCAGCTCGGCGGCACGCCCCACCAGGGGCGTCTCCGGCGCGGGGAGGTGCCGTCGCGCGCGCAGCTCGGGCGGCTCGACGGTGAGGGCCGCGTCCTGCCGGAGTATCGACTGCTGGAGCTCCTGCAGGACGGGGCCCGGCTCGATGCCCAGCTCCTCGAGCATCGCCCTCCGTGCCCGCCCGAACAGCTCGATAGCCTCCGCCTGCCTGTCGCTGCGGTATAGGGCCAGCATCAGGGCTCCCCACAGGCGCTCGCGGGCAGCGTGCTCCGACACCAGCGCCTCGAGCTCCGGAACAAGCTCGCGATGGCGGCTCAGTGCCAGGTCTGCCTCGATCCGGTCCTCGAGCACGGCCAGCCGCAGCTCCTCCAGCCGGGCCACCTCGGCTTGGGCGAACTCCTCGTAACACACGTCCTGGTAGGCCAGCCCGCGCCAGAGCCCGAGCGCCTCGCGAAAGGTCGCGGCCGCCGCCTCCGGCTCCGCGCCGGTCAGCTCCGCCCGGCCGCGCGCGGCCAGCAGCTCGAACCGCCCGAGGTCCAGCTCGCCGGGCTCGAGGCGCAGCCGATAGCCGAGGCCCTGGGTTTCGATTCGCTGGTCGCCGAGCCGCTGACGCAGGCGGTGCACGTGCACCTGGACCGAGTTCACGGCGGTCGCGGGCGGCTCCTCATCCCAGAGGGCGTCGATCAGCCTGTCGCGGGACACGACCTTGCCGTCGGCGAGCAGCAGGCACGCGAGCAGCGCGACCTGCATCCCGGACGTGATCTCGACCACGCCCGAATCGGCGACGACCTGCATGGGGCCAAGTACGCGGAAGTCCATTCGTGCCAGCGTAAGCACTCTTACAGACCCCCTCAAGTAGAGGCTCCTGCCGCGCGATACAGGCGGGGGTGACTCGCTTTTCGCTGCAAATCCGGGACGAATCTGGCTTCACTCTGAGTGAGCTGCTGGTGGTCGTGGCGATCATCGGCATCCTCGCCGGGATCGCGCTGCCGGTCTTCGCCGACGCGCCCGGTAAGGGCAGGGACGCCGGCGCCAAGTCCGATGCCCGCAACGCGATGGGGCAGCTCGAGGCGTGCTACCTCGACAAGCTGACGTACAAGGGCTCGGGCAACGGACGCAGCTGCCTCGGGGACGACAGCGGCCTCAGCCTCGGGTCTGGCGCCGGTCAGGTGCGCGTGACCGCGGTCAGCGACACCGGCTACACGGTGACCGCCAAGTCGCGCTCCGGCGCCACGTTCAAGATCAAGAAGAATGCGAACACCGGCGCGGTCACACGCTCCTGCACGGGCAAGGGCGGCGGTTGCGTGAAGAACAGGTGGTAGCGGCGGCGGCGACGACCGGCACGCTGCCCGCTACCGACAGTCCATTCGTGCACCACCCGCCAGGTCCGGACGGCGCGATTCAATAGCCGGGTACAGTCGCCGGCGTGAAGCTCTGCATGTTCAGGCGGTCTGCCGGTCTGCCCCGTCCCGGGCGGGTCGAGGGCGATCGCGTGGTGGAGCTCGGCGCGGACCACCTGGTGGCCGTGCTCGAGGCGGCCGGCGACGTTCCCGAGGTGGGCGATGCCGCTCTCGCCGATGTCCGGCTGGGAGCGCCCGTGCCCGAGCCGCCCTCGGTTCGCGACTTCTTCGCCTTCGAGCAGCACGTCGCCACCACCCGGGGAAACCGGGGCGGGGAGGTGCCGGCTGAGTGGTACGAGATCCCGGTCTTCTACTTCTCCAATCCCGCGGCGATCTACGGGCCGGATGACGAGATCCCCTATCCGCTCGCGACCGAGGAGCTGGACTACGAGCTCGAGGTGGCGGCGGTGATCGGCGCCGGCGGCCGGATCGCCGGCTTCACGGTCATGAACGACTGGTCGTCCCGCGACCTCCAGCGGAAGGAGGTGCGCGTGGGGCTCGGGCCCGCCAAGGGCAAGGACTTCGCGACGAGCCTCGGGCCGCTGCTCGTGACGGTGGACGAGTTCGACGGCGGCGAGGCCGAGATGGTGGCGCGCGTGAACGGCGAGGAGCGCTCGCGTGGGAACCTGCGCGATCTGTACCACGGGTGGGACGCGATTCTCGAGCGGGCGGCGCTCAACACACGGCTGCGCCCGGGCGACGTGCTCGGATCGGGCACGGTCGGGACCGGCTGCATCCTCGAGGCGAACGATGGTCGCTGGCTTCAGGTGGGCGACGTCGTGGAGCTCGAGGTGGAGGGGATCGGCGTGCTCCGCAACACGGTCGCGCCACCCGGCTGACGGATCTCGGATTGCATCGAGGTCACGCCGCCTCTGACAGCTCCACCGCGTGCAGCCGGCGCTTGGTGCTCCGGCTCGGCGCCGGGAGGATCGCGTAGGCGCCGAGCGCCGCGGTCATCACGGTCGTCTCCACGAAGAGGCTCGCCAGGCCGAGCGGCTCGGTCCAGTTGCCGATGTCGTCCGACGCGTTCGGCAGCCCGGTGGTGCGGCTGAGCACGTAGCCGACGAGCGCGCTTGCGGCGAGTCCGCCGGCCACCAGCAGCGGCAGCCGCGCCCGGCTGAAGAGGACGGCGCCGGCGGTGGCGACGCTGCCGGCGATCAGCGCCACGTACATCCAGAACAGGTAGCGCGTCTCGCCGTACTTGCCGATCGAGTCGAGCAGGTGGATGAGGGCGATGCCGGCGAGGCCGACCGCCACTGACGCACGGGTGGCGATCTCGCGGATCAGGTGAAGCGGGTCGAGCGTGTGTTGGTGTCGTTCCATTCCTCGCTCGTTCCCAGCGGCCGGTCACGGCCAACCCGCGCGTAGGCAAAGCTTTGGTAAAAGCGGCTTTGGAAAGCCTCTTCCCGGCCTACCATCCCGGCGTGACGCTGATCCTTCTCGCCGAGGACGACGAGGGCATCCGCGTGCCGCTCGTTCGGGCCCTCGAGCGGGAGGGGTACGAGGTCGAGGCGGTGGAGAACGGCCGGGACGCGATCGCCGCCGGCGTGGACGGGGACCACGATCTGCTGCTGCTCGACATCGGGCTGCCCGGGAAGAGCGGGCTGGAGGTCTGCCGCCGAGTTCGCGCGGACCGCCCGGCGGTGCCGATCGTCTTCCTCACCGTTCACGACGGCGAGATGGACGCCGTGGGCGGTCTCGACGCCGGGGCCGACGACTACATCACCAAGCCGTTCCGGCTGGCCGAGCTGCTCGCGCGCGTGCGCTCCCAGCTCCGGCGCACCACCGCCGAGCAGTTCCAGGCCGGAGACGTGAGCATCGACCTGGCGGCCCGGCGCGCCTGGCGGGGCGACGAGGAGCTCGAGCTCTCACCCAAGGAGTTCGACCTGCTCGCGCTCCTCGTCCGCGAGGCCGGCCGGGTGGTCACCAGGGAGCAGATCATGGCGGACGTCTGGGACGAGAACTGGTTCGGCTCGACGAAGACGCTCGACATGCACGTGTCCTGGCTGCGGCGCAAGCTGGGCGAGGACGCGGAGAACCCGCGGCGGCTGATCACGGTGCGCGGCGTCGGCCTCCGCTTCGAGCCATAGTGGTCGCCTCCGCAAATCCGCTCGCGCTCGGCGGCTGCGAACCTTCGCCTGGCCGCACCCGCGATGCTCGCCAGTGCACTCCTGCATTGGCTGCGCTCGCGTGCACGCCCATGCTCGGTTCTCGCTCGCCGAGCCGCGACCGTATTTCCGTCGGAGACCACTAGCCATGCGCCGCCGGTTGATCCTCTCCACAGCCGCGATCGCCCTCGCCGCCGTGATCATCCTCGGCGTGCCGCTCGGCCTGGTGGAGGCGGCGCGGCTGCGGCAGGACTCCACCAGCCGCCTCGAGCGCGAGGCCGACCGCGTGTCCGCGGCGATCGACGACCGCCTCGAGCGCGGGCAGCAGATCACGCCCACCCTGCTGCGCACGCTCGTCCCACGCGGGCACTCGGTCGCGATCGTGACCCGCGACGGCCGGCGGATCGGCTTCGGTCCGCCGCCGGGGCCGGACGCGCTGGTGGCCCACTCGGGCGCCGCCCTGGGCGCGACCGTGGTGGCCAGGGCGCCGATCGGCGAGCTCCACGATCGCGTCTACCGCGAGTGGCTGCTGATCGCCGCGCTCGGTATCGGCGGCGTGCTCGTGGCCATCGCGCTCGCCGCCCTCCAGGCCAACCGGCTCGCGCGCCCGCTGGAGGCGATCGCCCGGCGCGCGGCGGAGCTGGGTGACGGGGACTTCTCGGTACGAGCGGGCCGCTTCGACCTGCCCGAGGCGGACGCCATCGCGCGCGGCCTGGACAGCAGCGCCGGCCGCATCGCCGAGCTCGTGGCCCGCGAGCGCGAGTTCTCGTCGAACGTCTCGCACCAGCTGAAGACGCCGCTGACGGCGCTGCGCCTGCGTATCGAGGACGCCGACTCGAACGGCGACTCGCAGCTCGAGGCGGCGCTGGGTGAGGTGGACAGGCTCGAGACCACGATCGCCGCCCTGCTTGCCCACGCCCGCCAGGAGAGCGCGAAGCGCGCCGTGACGGTGAACCTCGGCGCGGTGGTCCACGATCACGCCGGACGCTGGCGGCCCGCCTTCAACCGCTCGGGCCGCGTCCTCGACGTGGCCTCGGAGAAGAACGTGCAGGTGAGCGCGTCGCCCGGGACCGTCGGCCAGATCCTCGACGTGCTGCTCGACAACGCGCTGCGCCACGGCGTCGGGCCGGTTGGGATCAGCGTGGCGGCTAATGGCCGCAGCGCCACGGTGACGGTGTCCGATGCGGGTCCGGGCATCCCGGACGAGCTGAGCGACCAGATCTTCGAGCGCGGCGACTCGCCGAGCGGCGGCACGGGCATCGGCCTGCACCTGGCGCGGGCGCTCGCCCAGGCCGACAACGGCAGCCTGAGCGCGCTGAACGGAGGGCCTACGCGCTTCGAGCTTCGGCTGCCGCGGCCCGTGTCCGGATCGCCAGAGCGAGCTTCGGGCAAGCCGCCACGGCCCGATCGGCGTGCGGGAGAAGCTCCTCCGGAACCGGGCCCTGGTCGATGATCGGGTAGCCCCAGTCGTCGAGCTCGATCCACTCCGGGAACAGCTCGGCGCAGACGCCGTGCCCCGCGCACGCGATCGGGTTCACCTCGAGGTGCCGGTTCAAACCGCGGCCCTCTTCGCGAAGTGCTCGGCGTCGCCGAAGCGCAGGGTGGTGGGCCGGCGGCAGGAGCGGCAGGGCCCGTGGCGCTCATGCTCGGACAGCTCCTCGGCGAACACCCTCATCCCGCTGCGCAGGAAGCGCACCGCGCCGTCGGGGAGGTGGCAGGCGCCGCGGCGGGGCAGGTCGCCGGTCCAGCGATCGAGCCGCTCCCAGGCGTCCGCGGGCGCGCGTCCGGCGGCCATCTCGGCGAGCAGGCCGGCCAGGGCCGGCAGGCCGTGGCTGCACGGCCCGCACTGGCCGGCGCTCTCGGCGGCCAGCCAGCCGATGGTGGCCGCCAGCTCCTGAACCGGGCAGGCGGCGGGGCCCAGGGCCACCACCACGCCGGCGCCGAGGCTGCCTCCGTGACGCGAGAGGCTTGCGTTGTCGAGGCTCACCGAGTCGATCTCCTCGCCGGCGATCCAGGCGCCGTGATAGCCGCCGACGAGGACGCCCGACATCCGCTCGGCCGGGCGGTCGAGCAGCGCGCGCAGCGGGGTGCCGCAGGCGATCTCGTAGACGCCCTGCTCGACCCCGGCGCCCGTCAGCGTGACGAGCGCGGAGCCCGGGTGCTCGGCCCTGCCGAGCTCGCGAAACCAGTCGGGCCCGTGGCGCTGGATCAGTGCGACGTGGGCCAGCGTCTCCGGGTTCTGGACAAGGGTTGGGCGGCGCTTCAGCCCACGCTCCACCGGCAGCGGTGGAACGAGCGTGGGCTTGAGGGGGCCGCCGTCCAGGTAGCGGATCAGGGCGCTCTCCTGGCCGCTCAGGTGCGCGACCGGCACCGGCGCCACGGTCACCCGCTGCCGACTCGGCCGCTCGCTCAGCGCGTGCTGCAGCGCACTGCGCGCGACGATCGCGTCCTCGCGGATCGCGATGGTGATCGAGCGCGCGGCCACCGCCTCGGCCGCGGCGATCGCACCGTCGAGCACGAGGTGGGGATTTCCCTGGAGCAGCGCGCGATCCTTGTGGCTCATGGGCTCGCTCTCGGCGGCGTTCACGAGCAGCGAGCGCGGTCCGCGCCGGCGGGCCACCTCGGTCATCTTCACCGCGGCCGGGAACGACGCGCCGCCCCGTCCCAGCAGGCCGCTGCGCCCGACCGCATCGATCAGGTCCACCGACGCCTCGCGCGCGCGCCCGTGAACCTGCTCGTGCTCGCGCAGCGAGAGCGGCCCGTCGCGCCGCACGCCGGCCAGCAGCCGCGGCAGGCTCACCGTGCGGCCCCCACCGGATCGCCGCGGAGCGATCCGCTCACGCTGTCGCCGTTGAGGGAGAGCTGGACGCGCAGGTCCACCGCGCGGCCCCGCCGGCTTCCGACCAGCGCTCGCAGCTGGCTGCCCTGAAGCGCGTCGATGCGGCCCCGGTAACTGTCCGATCCGGCGGGCCCGAATGTCACGGCGCTGTGGCTCATCTCGAGCCCGCCGCCCGGCAGCGCCTGGCCACCGAGCCGGATGCGGAGCATGCCGGCAAGGCCGTTCCTCAGGCGCATGCGGAGGTCCACGACGTCGGTGCCGTCGCTGCCCTGACCCCGCCGCACCACTCCGTTGAGGTCCGCCGTGAACGGCTGGGCCATGCGGTCGGCTCGGCGCACGGTCTTCGCCTGCGCGGGCGGCCGGAAGGCGGCGAGCACGCTCTCCGGCGTCCCCGCGCGCCGCGCCCAGCCCTTGGCGAGCGGTCCCTGCGCGGCCCAGCCCGTCAGTGCGAGCACCGCGGCCGCGCCGCCGGCGAGCGCCGCGGCGCGTGCGCGCGGCGCGGGCCTGGCCGCGGCGACGTGCGCCGCCACCGCGAGGGCCACCGCCGCCACGCAGCCGATCGTCAGCGCCAGCATCCACGTGCTCCTCGCGTCCGAGCCCGTGCCGAAGCCGTGCAGCAGGGCGACGGGCCAGCAGAGGTAGGCGAAGAGGTGCACTCGCCGCCATGCGCCGTAGCCCAGCCGGCGGCGGACCAGGCTGGTGATCACCAGCGCAAGCAGGATGTCCGCGGCCACCGTGCCGAAACCGAGCCAGAGCGTGCGGTAGCCGTCGCTGAACGGGACCACGGAGGCCGCCACGCCGATGTGCGGGAAGGGGTCGAGCAGCGTCGTGACGATGTGAACCGCGAGCAGCGCCAGCGCCAGGAGCGACAGGGTGCGGTGCAGCGAGCCGATCGTGAACAGCGACCCTCCCGAGGGGCGCCACCCGCGCGTGGCCGCGATGCCGAGAACCACGCTCGCCGTGAGCAGCACGAGCGTCACCGCGCCGGTGCCGCGGGTCGCGTACCAGAGCGGGGACGGTCCGTGCGCCGCGGCCGCGATCATGCCGCCTCGAGCTCTCTCGGCCAGGCGGCCGTCACCGCGGTCAACCCGTCGTTGCCGACCAGCCGGGCCGGCAGGCCGTTGTGCTCGAGCCAGTCCTCCGCCCGCTCGCCGAGCACGAGGGCGGCGGTGCTCGCGATGTTGGCGTCCACGCACGTGGCCGCGCAGACGCTCACGGTGCGCCAGGGGGAGACCGCCGGCAGGCCGCTTCGGGGATCGACGATGTGGTGCACGCCGTCGCCCCAGCGCCGCACGGTGGTGCTCGACGTGGCGAGTCCGCCCGACCCGATCGTCACGGTCTGGCCCGGCGCGTCGAGCGGCGCGCGGTGGTCGTCCGTCACCCGCACGAGCCAGCCGCCGGCCGGTGCCGGGCCGGCCGTGGCGATGTCGCCGCCGAGGTTCACGAGCATTCCGGCGCCGGGGGCGGCCTGCGCGGCGCGTGCCGCGGCGCGGTCGGCGCCGAGCGCCTTCGCCGTGGCGCCGAGATCGAGCACGACGCCCCGCGGGACTCGCACGCTGCGCCCCGCGTGGTCGATGCGGATCCGCGCCCAGCCGGCGACCCGCACGGCGGTCAGCGGAGACGGCCCCCGCCGGACCAGGGAGAAGTCCCGGTCGTAGCCGAGAACGACGAGCGCGTTCCCCACCGTGGGATCGACGATCCCGTCTGTGAGCGCGGCCGCCCGGAGCGCCGTGGCGATGGCCTCGAGCAGGCGGGGAGACACCCGCACCGTCTCCCCGGCGCGCGCGTTCAGGCGCATCAGCTCGGAGTCCTCCCTGAAGCGGCTGCAGGCGGCGTCGAGCTCGGCCAGCTCGGCCTCCACCGCCCGGCGGGCCGCGGGCAGCGCGCCGGCGTCCGACACGACGACGCTCACGGTGGTTCCGAGCGCGGACCAGCTCGCGGCGGTCACGATCCCCCGGAGGTCTGCGGCTGCGGCTGCGGCTGCGGAGCAGGCGCGGGAGCCGGGGCCGGCGCCGGCGGTGGGCTGGCCTGCGGCGCCTGCGAGGGCGGTGCGGCGGGCGGCTGTAGCGGCTGATCGTCACCCACGATCGGGGGCACGTACTGCGGCCCCGGCACGCGGACCCGACTCTCGGCCCGTGTGGTGGTGGCGGGAGGCGCCGCCGCCGCCGTCTGACGGGCGTGGCCCTTGAACGCACTGGCGGCGACGACCGACAGCGCGCTCGCGAGCCCCGCCGTGGCGGCGACGACCGCCCAGGTCAGCCGGCGCGCGCGCAGAATTGCGCGGTCGCGGCGAGATGGAGCCGATCGGGGGACGTCGCCCATCACAGCCGGTCATGTTCGCGACCCCCTGGTCAAGGCATGGCAAAGGAGCCGTTAGGAGGAGATAAGTCTCAGTCGAAGTGGTGATTGTGACCGGGGTCCCAGCCGGTGATGAGCGGCAGCACGGCGATCGCCAGGGCCACGCCACCGCCGGTCGCCGCCACGACGAGGCCCAGGCGCAGCTCCGCGCCCGGCACGCGCCGCCTGCCCGCGCGGGTCCAGTCGCCGAGCAGCGACCCGAGCATGCGTTGCAGGTGCGCCAGGAAGTGAACGCCGAACAGCACTCCCCAGAGGATGAAGCTGACCTTGTGGAGGGTGAACAGCGTGTTGGACTTGTGGCCGTCGATGAGCAGCACGACCCCGCTGGCGAACACGAGCAGCGTGGTGAGGACCAGCACGGGCGCGAGCAGCCGCAGCGGCAAAAACGGCGGCCCCTTCTCGCGATAGGCCGGCGTGCTCAGGTAGTAGCGGGCGAAGCGGTAGCCCGTGCTTCCGAGCTTCAGCAGCACCGGCGGGATCAGCGCCATGCCGATGAACATGTGCTCGGTCCGCAGCCCGCCGATCCAGAGGATCGTGATCCCCTCCGCGATGAGGAGCAGGGTGAGCACCACCGCGGTGGCGTTCGTGAGGACCTCGTTGCCGGCGCTGCCGCCCGTGTCCATACCGTTGCCAATGGTCCTTGGCGGCTGGTCAAGGGCGGGTAAAAGCCTCAGGGGCTCGGGCTCTCGCCGGCGATCGGCAGCCAGTAGAACGCGTTGAACGCGGCGATCACGATCACGCCGAGCACGGGCAGAGCGAGGCCGATCAGGGCGCCCAGCCCCAGCCAGGCGAGGGCGAGCCGGAAGCGCCGGGCGATGGCGACCGCGCCCGCGGGGCCGAGGCTCTCGCTGACGAGCCGGTGCCGGCGAGCGTACCCCCAGACCCCGTTGAACGTGAGCGCCGTAACGGCGAACGCGATCCCGTAGAAGACGACCGCCGTTCGCTCGCCGTCCCCGTCCCTGAACGCCCCGGCGAGCACCGATGTGGCGAACGGCAGGAACGCCACGACCATCAGCAGCAGCGTGTTCAGGAGCAGCACCCCACGGTTGGCCCCACGGATGTGGTCGAACATCACGTGGTGGTTCGCCCACACCTGCCCGATGAACAGGAACGTGAGCGCGTAGGCGAGGTAGGACGGCCAGAGGTCGAGCAGGCCGTGCAGCAGGTCGCCGTTGTCGCCGGGCGGCTTGATCTCGAGGACGAGCAGGGTGATGCTGATCGCGAAGACGCCGTCGCTGAACGTCACGAGGCGCGCGGTGTCGCGGCCGAAGGGGCGCCCGTTCACAGGTCCACCACCACGTCGTCGTGCGGCCGTGAGCAGCAGATCAGCACGCTGCCCTCCGCGGGGGGCTCCACCGGGTCCGGGTCGTAGTCGACGCCGCCCGCGATGAGCGTCGACTCGCAGTTGTGGCAGACGCCGGTGCGGCAGGACCAGCGGACGGGCACGTCGCACGCCTCGGCGAGCTCGAGCAGGCTCGCGTAGTCGTCGCTCCAGGGAATCGCGAGGTTGCTGCGCGCGAACTCGATGGTCGGACCGCTGCCCGGCTCGCCGGGTGGCGGATGCGGCGCGCGCGTGGGTGCGCCGGCCGCGATGCCGGGAGTCATGCCCGGTGCCGGTCCGAACGGCTCGGTGTGGATGTGGCTCGCCTCGAGACCGATCGCCGCCAGCCCGGCGCTGGCCTCCTCCATGAACGGGGCCGGCCCGCAGATGTACGCCTGGGCGTCACGCGGGGGCGCGAGCTCGGCGAGCAGCGATCCGCTGAGACGGCCGGTGCTGTCGAAGTCGCGGCCCTCCACATCGTCCGGCCCGGGGCGGCTGTAACAGATGTGCGTCCGCACGTTCGGGAGCGAGCCGAGCAGCGTGCGCGCCTGGGCGGCGAACGAGTGGTCGCGGCTGCCGCGCGCGCCGTGGAGCCACCAGATCCGCCGGTCCGAATGGTCCTTCGCAAGCTCGCTCAGCATCGCCAGCACCGGCGTGGCCCCGATCCCCACGCTGATCAGCAGCACGGGCGCGTCGCCTTCGTCGAGGATGAACGTGCCTCGGGGTGCTCCGATCTCGAGCTCGTCGCCAACCGCGATCCGCGTGTGCAGGTAGCCGCTGGCCAGGCCCAGCTCCTCCCGCTTGACGGCGATCCGGTAGCCGCTCGCGCCCGGCTCTCCGCACAGCGAGTAGTTCCGCAGCACCGACCGCTCCTGCCCCTCCGGCTGGAGCCGCAGCGTCAGGTACTGCCCGGCGCGCGCGGCGGGGACGGGCTTGCCGTCGGGGTCCTCGAGGCCGATGGAGACCACGGAGTCGCTCTCCCGCTCGATGTCGCTGACCCTCAGCCGCCGGAAGCCGGTCCAGGCCGGCGGCGGGCTCGTGGCGACCAGGCCCGCGTTGCCGCCGCCCGCGTCGCCCTCGACCAGCGCCTTGAACGACGCCTGCCAGCCGGGGCTGAGCGCCGGAATTCGCAGCGCCTTGAGCAACTGCTGGCGCGGGTGGCCGGGGAGGTAGAGCAGCCCGTCGACCTCGGCGACCGTCATCTGCTCGGGGCCCGTGGCGAGCTTGACGATCTCGTCGCCGGCCTCGACATCGCCCTCCTCGAGCACCCGGAAGTAGAAGCCGGGACGGTGATGCGAGACGAGCAGCGCCGGGATGCGCGGATCGTTCATTCGCAGGCCCACCCGGTAACAGGTGACCCGCGGCTGGGTGACCTCGAAGACGGCGCCGCCGATCCGGTAGCGGTCGCCGATGCAGACCTCGTCGTCGGGGAGTCCCTCGATCGTGAAGTTCTCCCCGAACTGCCCGTGGACGAAGTCGTCGCGGCCGAGCTCCCTCTCCCAGTAGCGATAGGAGTCGAGCTGATAGACGAACACGGCCCGCATCTCCCCGCCGTGACCGGCCAGGTCTCCCTGCCCGTCGCCCTCGAGGTTCAGCCTGCCCGCGTGGCAGGGGCCGCTGACCGGGTCCTTGAAGACGCCCGTGAAGACGGTCTTCCCCTGCCAGGGCACGTCCTTCGGCATGCCCACGTTCACGGAGACGAGCGTGCCGACCGCGTCGCTCATGACTCCACGAGCCCTATCTCGCCGAACTCGTAGAGCGCCAGGGGCGCGTGCGTGCCCGCGACCACTTGGTCGCCGGCCCGGACCGGGAGGTGACGCGAGGTGCGGCGGATGTCGATGCGGTGATAGGGGTCGGCGGCGTGCCCGACTATGCGCTCGTCCTCCTCGTAGAACGCGTCCATCAGGTGCCAGGCTCCGCGCCGCCCGCCCACGTCGAACCAGATCGTCCTGCCGAGGTCCGGGTGCTCGCTCTCGTGGTCGGACGGCTCGAGCACGCCCTCCTCGATGTCGCGGGTCGGGAAGTAGGCGACGGGGTAGCGGCCGGGCTCGAAGAGGAGCACCGCGTCATCGCTTCTGGCGATGACCCTGCCGCCCAGCTCGACGCTCATCCTCATGCCTGCTCCTCTACGTGCGTGAACCGAGCGGCGGGTCGACGTCGTCGTAGACGCGGGCCGCCGCGAGCCTGCCGCTCTGACCTCGCTCGTAGACGGCGACCCCCGCCTGCGGCGGCAGCTCGGTCTCGCCCCAGCGCACCACGTTGTACTCGAGCGCGCAGGCGCGCCCGTTGTCGATGACCGTGCAGTGCTCGAGCGGGATGCCGCCGCCGTTCGAGAACAGGAGCTCGTAGAAGTCGCGCAGGGCACCGGCGCCCTTGTGAACGTACGCGCCGCCCGCGGGCTCGCGCGCGTAACCGTCCGGCTCGAACGCCGCGACGATCGCGTCCACGTCGCCCGCCGCCAACGCTTGCTGGTATTCGCCCACGACATCCGCCTCGCGCAGGTCGGGATCGGGCTGCAGCAGCGGCGAGCGGTTCGTGTGCCGGCCGATCAGCGGCCAGGTGCTGTAGTACATCCGCAGCTCGCCGATCCGCCCGTCCGGCCGGCGGTCGTTGACGATCGCCACCGGAAGATCGACGGCGTCGTCGAGGTGGAGCACCACCTCGGCGAACCCGTAGCGGTCCTCGACCACGCGCTCGACGTCCTCGATCGACGCGTTGTTGCGGCTCAGCCACTCCTTCGTCTCGGCGACGAATGCCTCGAACGCCCGCGTGCCCCTCACGCGGCCGCGCACCGGGTCGTACAGCTCGGGCTCGCCGTCGAACGACCCGACCAGCGCGTCGACCTCGTCGGTCAGCAGGCCGTCGAAGAAGGGGACGGTGACGAGCTCCTGCTGCCACTTCTCCTGGATGCGCTCGAGCGCCGGCGCGGAGAACAGCTCAGGGGCCCAGGGCACGCGGAACAGGATTCCACAGGGCCGCGGTAATCATCCGATCCGGGTGAGACGCGCGCGGACGAGCGGAGACAGACTGGCGGCATCGGCTGCCTCCTGGCACTGCTTGCCCTGATCTCGCCACGTCTGGTCCTGTTCCTGCTGTGGATCTTCGGCGACCTCTTGAGCCGCGCCTTCGACAGCTGGATCGTTCCGCTGCTCGGCTTCTTCCTGCTGCCGTGGACGACGCTGACCTACGCGGCCTTCTGGGAGTGGGGCTCGGGGCGCCACGTGACCGGCTTCGAGTGGTTCTTCGTGATCCTCGCGTTCCTCGTCGACCTCGGCTCGTACGGCGGGGGTCGCCGGGCGCAGTACGCTCGCGGAACTTGAGCGAGCACACGCCCTACATCGACTACGACAACCTGCCCTTCCCGGCCGAGGGCATTCTCGTGACCCACTTCATCATCGTGCGGAGCGTGGCGGCGTCCCGCGCGTTCTACTCCGACGTCCTCGGCGGCAGGGTGGTGCTGGAGGAGAACCCCTGCATCGTCAAGCTCTCGAACTCCTGGGTGATCATGAACCCGGGCGGCGGGCCCACGCCCGACAAGCCCGACACCACGATGGCCGACTACGAGCCGTCCGACAGGGTGTCGACCTTCATGAACCTGCGCGTGGCCGACATCCAGGCGTGCTACGAGGAGTGGAGCTCGAAGGGCGCCGAGTTCATCACGCCGCCGATGGATCGGGGCGCCGAGATCCGCTGCTACATGCGGGACCCGGACGGCTACATGATCGAGGTCGGCCAGTCCACGGGACTGCTCCACGGCGAGCTCGCCAAGAAGAGGCCAGAGGACCTGCCCGGCTAGACGAACTGCTGGCCGCCGTCGATGTCGTAGGTCGCGCCTCGCCGCGGGCGCGCCGCGCGGTCTCGAGGCCGATGCGCGCGCTGCCGCCGATCACGACGACGGTCTGGCCTCGAAGCTCCGGTTCGCGCATGGCCGGCGAATGATGCGTTACGCGGCAAAACGGGCGCGGCGGCACTACCTCAGCCGGTGTAGCGTCGGCATCCCAGCCCAATACACAGGAGGAGCTAGATGGCCCAGCTAGCTGGTAAGCGCTTCGAGAGCCCCGACGAGGTGCGTGAGTTCACCGACGGCAAGGGGCGCGTCGAGCTGGTGGACCTCAACGGGAACGCGGTCGGGCTCGGCACCTTCGAGCCCGGATGGCGCTGGTCCGAGAACGTCAAGCCGCTCGCCGGCACCGACTCCTGCCAGGTCGAGCACATCGGCTACGTGCTCGAGGGCCGCATGGCGCTGCGGATGGACGACGGCACCGAGCAGGAGTTCGGCCCCGGCGACACCTTCCACATGCCGCCCGGCCACGACGCCTGGATCGTTGGCGACGAGGCCTGCAAGCTGCTCGACTTCGGCGGGCTGAAGGGGTACGCGCAGTCGAGCTGAGCTAGCGCAGCAACCGGAACGCGGCGCGCACCTCTGTCGCGAACAGGTCGGGCTCCTCCCAGGCGGCGAAGTGCCCGCCTCGCTCGGCCTCGTTGAAGTAGGCCAGCGTGGGATAGATCTTCTCGGCCCAGCTCTGCGGCGCCGGGAAGATCTCGCCCGGGAAGGTGGTGAACCCCACCGGGAGCTCGACTCCGGGAGGGGCCTTGCCGGACGCCGCCGCGGCCGCCTGCGCTCGTCCGTTCTCCCAGTACCAGCGGGCCGCCGAGGAGCCGGTGCCCGTCAGCCAGTACAGCGTGATGTTGTCGAGGACGCTGTCACGGCTGAGCCCGCCCGACGGCTGACCGTCGACGAAGGCGCGGGCGATCTTGTAGTAGGCGTCCGTGTCGTGGTCGAGCAGCCAGGCCGCAAGGCCGAGCGGTGAATCGAGCAGGGCGTAGCCGATCGTCTGCGGCCGTGTGGACTGCTCCAGGAAGTAGCCGAACCCGCTGCTCATGAAGGTGGCGAGCGCCTCGAGCACGGCGCGTTCCTGCTCGGTTTCGGCCGGCAGCTGATCGGGCATCCCGGCCGCGGCTATGAGCAGGTTCAGGTGGATGCCGGCGAGCCCGCCCGGTGCTTGGCGGCCCATCGCGTCCGTGACCGCGGCACCAACGTCGCCGCCCTGCGCGACGTAGCGGGTGTAGCCCAGGCGGCGCATCAGCTCCGCCCAGGCCTGGGCGATGCGGGCGCTGTTCCAGCCGAGCTCTGCCGGCTCGGCGGAGAAGCCGTAGCCGGGCAGCGATGGCAGCACGAGATGGAACGCGTCGCCGGCGTCCCCGCCGTGGGCGGTCGGATCCGTGAGCGGCCCGATGGAGCCGAGCAGCTCGATGACCGAGCCCGGCCAGCCGTGGGTCATGATCAGCGGCAGCGCGTTCTCGTGTGGCGACCTGACGTGGATGAAGTGGATGTCCACCCCGTCGATCTCGGTCTTGAACTGCGGCAGCGCGTTCAGCTCGGCCTCGGCCTTGCGCCAGTCGTAGTCGGTGCTCCAGTAGAGCGCCAGCGCCTGCATGGTCGCGAGCTGCACGCCCTGGGACCGGTCGTCGACGAGCTCCTTGCCGGGCCACCGCGTTGCGGCAATGCGAGCGCGGAGGTCCTCCAGGGCATCGTCGGGGACCTCGACCTGGAAGGGACGGATCGCTGTGGAGTCTGACTTCGCCGTCGTGACGGACATCTGCGTCTCCTGGGTTGATCTAACCGAACGTGAAGCAGTGGGCCTCGGCGCCCGCCTCGAGGAAGGTGATCTCGAGCATGCGCCCGCGGATCTCGCCGGCCTGCCGTATGAGCTGGTACATGCGGCCGTCCTTCAGAACGCCGTTCCCGTCCTCGTCCGTGTGCACCCCGTGCGACGCGCCCAGAGGCTCGCCGTCGAGGAGCACGCGGAAGGGGATCGGATCGTTCTTCCCGGGCGACATCACGAGGTGCGCGTCGCGCGCGTGGAAGCCGAAGCTGATGCTGCCGCCCGGCTCGTCGAGCACGACGGCCTC
>DATNBJ010000381.1:0-4964 GCA_035572055.1 Thermoleophilaceae bacterium
TGCATGAGGCGGAGCGCCTTGCGGTAGCCCTCGGGGTGGGCCATCCCGAAGTTGCGGTACAGGTTCTCCTTGGTATCGCGGCCCTTCTGGTGCCCGATCACCATCACGCTCATCCCGTCGAGCCGCGCCCAGCCACCCACGATCGCGGGGTCGTCGCGGAACAGCCGGTCGCCGTGCAGCTCGACGAAGTCGGTGAACACCGTGCTCAGGTAGTCGAGCGAGTACGGTCGCTTGGGGTGGCGGGCTACCTGGACGCGCTGCATCGGCGTCAGGTTCTTGTAGATCTCGGTGCGGAGCTCGGCCAGCCGCTTCTCGAGCGGGGCGAGCTCCTTGGTGACGTCCACCGCCGTCTCGCTCGCCACGCGCTTCAGCTCGTCGATCTGGCGCTCCAGCTCGAGCAACGGACGCTCGAAGTCCAGGGTCGCGGTCGCCATCGTCAGGTCGTCCGGACCAGGTGCACGTGGTCGGGCCCGAGCAGGGCGCGCAGCGCCACGAGCAGATCGTCCTCCACCTCGACCCGCAGGGAACGGCTGCGAAGCCGCGTGGCAGCGCCCCCGGGCGCAAGCCCGGGGACCGCGCCATCCCCGTTCTCCTGTTCGGCGATCCACTCCACCAGCACCGGGGCGGGACCGGGGTGGGCCGCGCACAGGGCGGCGGCGGCGCGGGTCGCGTCGGCCGGCGGCGGCGCGCCGGGCGACCAGCGCAGCGCGATGCCGATCGCGCCGCTTGCCTTCAGCTCGTCGAGTGCCTGCGCGGTCTCCACGATGAACGGCGCCTGCTCTTCGTCCCGGTCGCGCGCGCTGTGGCTCCCCGCGAGCAGCAGCGCGCGGTCGGTGCGGATCACGTCGTTCAGCTTGGCCCAGGCCTCTGGAAACACCAGCGCCTCCGCGGTGCCGTGAAAGTCCTCGAGCGTGAGTCGCGCGTATTCGGCGCCCGTCTTCTTCGAGATTTGCCGCTTCACCACCGTCACCACCGCGGCGACCCGCACTCGCTGGTCGCTCCACTGGCCCAGGGTCGCGGTCGTGCGGGTCCCGAAAAGCTCCACCTCCACGCGGTATCGCGCGAGGGGGTGGCCGGAGATGAAGAAGCCCAGCACGGCCTTTTCGCGTGCCAGGCGGTCGTGCTCGGACCAGGGCTCGACCTCCGGGAGGCGGGAGGGGGGATGCGGGGTCGCGGCGTGCTCCCCGAACAGGGCCACCTGACCCGCGTTGCGCTCCTCCTGCCGCGCCTGGGCTTCGCCGAACGCGGCGTCGAGCGTCGCCACCAGCTGGGCGCGGTGCCCTCCGAGCGAGTCGCAGGCGCCGGCGTCGATCAGGGCTTCGAGGACTCGCTTGTTGCAGAGGCGCAGGTCGATCCGGTCGCACAGGTCCACGAGGGAGCGGTACGGGCCGCCCGCCGTCCGCCCGGCGAGGATGGACTCGATCGCGCCCGCGCCGACGTTCTTGATCGCGCCGAGGCCGAAGCGAAGCCGGCGGTCGCCGACCACCGTGAACTTGAACCCGGACTCGTTGACGTCCGGCGCCAGGACCTCGAGGCCGAGCTCGCGCGCTTCGTTGATGTAGCGCACGACGTTGTCGGTGTTGCCGATCTCGGACGACAACAGGGCCGACAGGAACTCGGGCGCGTAGTGAGCTTTGAGCCACGCGGTCTGATAGGACAGCACCGAGTACGCGACGGCGTGCGACTTGTTGAATCCGTAGCGGCCGAAGGTCTCGATCTGTGCTGCGATGTGCTCGATCCCCCGCCGCTCGTGCCCCAGGGCGACGGCCCGCTCGACGAAGCGGCCCAGCTCCTGCTGGATCAGCTCCTTGTCCTTCTTCCCGACCGCCTTGCGGAGCACGTCGGCCTCGGCGAGCGAGAAGCCGGCGAGCACGTTCGCGATGCGCATCACCTGCTCCTGATAGGTGATCACGCCGTAGGTGGGCTGGAGGATCTGCGCCAACGCGGGGTGGGGGTAGCGCACCGGCTCCCGGCCGAGCTTGCGATTGATGAACACGAGATGCATCCCGGTGTCGAGCGGGCCGGGACGCATCAGCGCGTTGGTCGCGACCAGATCGTCGAAGCGATCGCACTTCATGTTCCGGAGACAGTCGGTGGCGAGCGCCGACTCGAACTGGAACACGCCGGCCGTGCGGCCCGAGCCGAGCAGCTGGTAGACCTGCGGGTCCTCGAGGTCCAACGCGTTCATGTCGAGGGTGACCCCGTGTCGCTCCGCGACCATCCCGACCGCGTCGTGGATCACCGTCAGGGTGCGGAGGCCGAGGACGTCGATCTTCAGCATCCCGACCTGCTCGAGCGCCACCATGTCGTACTGGGTGATGATCGCCTCCGCCTCCTGCGGCGCGAGGCAGACGGGGACGTAGTCGGTGAGCGGGCCGGGGGCGATCACCACGCCGGCGGCGTGCACCGAGGCGTGGCGCGCCAGCCCCTCGATCCGGGTCCCGAGATCGAGGATCTTGCGCACCCGCTCGTCCTGGCGGGCGAGCTGGCGCAGCTCGGGGGACTTCTCGGACGCCTCCGCCAGGGTCACCGAGATGCCGGGCCCGGCGGGGATCATTTTGGTAAAGCGGTCCACCTCACCCGGCTCGACCCGCAGCGTCCGCGCGACGTCGCGGAACGCGGCGCGGGCCTTCAGCGTCCCAAAGGTGATGATCTGTCCGACCGAGTCCCGGCCATACCGCTCCCGGATGTACTGGATGACCTCGCCGCGCCGCTCGAAACAGAAGTCGAGGTCGATGTCCGGCATCGAGATGCGCTCAGGATTCAGAAACCGCTCGAACAGCAGGTCGAACTTGAGGGGATCGATATCCGTGATGCCGAGCGCGTACGCGACCAGCGAGCCCGCCGCCGAGCCGCGCCCCGGCCCCACCGGAATGCCGCGGTCCTTCGCCGCCTTCACGATGTCGTAGACGATCAGGAAGTACCCGGCGTAGCCGGTGTGCGAGATCACCTGCAGCTCGTAGTCGAGCCGCTCGCGGACGGCCTGAGGCAGCGGGTCCCCGTAGCGCGCCGCCGCCCCCGCCCGCGCCAGATGCACGAGCAGGTCGTTATCGGACGCGAACTCCGCCGGGCGGGGGTACTGCGGCAGGAAGTAGCGCTTCGCGAAGTCGAATTCGCACAAATCCGCCACGCGCTGGGTTTCCGCCACGACCTCCGGCTGGTCCGGGAACAGCGCGCGCATCTCCCGCTCGGACTTGACGTAGCTCTCCTGGCCGAAGAAGCGGAAGCGGTTGGGATCGTCCAGGTCCTTGCCTGTGCCGATCGCGAGCAGGACGTCGTGGGCTTCGGCGTCCTCTTTCCTTAGATAGTGGGCGTCATTGGTGGCGACCACCGGGAGGCCGAGCTCCCGCGCCAGCTGGAGCATGCCGGCGGTGACGGTCTTCTCGTCCGCGAGGCCGTGGTCCTGCACCTCGAGCCAGAAGCCGTCCGGGCCGAACACGCCGGCGAAGTACTGAGCGCTCGCCTTCGCGGCCTCGTAGTTCCCCTGCCGGAGGTACAGCGCGATCTCGCCCGAGAGGCAGGCGGCGAGCCCGATCAGGCCCCCCGAATACCGCTCGAGCACTTCCCGGTCGATGCGCGGCCGGCGATAAAAGCCCTCGAGGAATCCGATGGACGAGAGCTTGACGAGATGCTCGTAGCCGGTGCGGCTCCGCGCGAGCAGCACGAGATGGGAATACGGGCCCGGTGCGTCGGGAGGGGGGCGCTCGCGCTTGTGCCGGTCGCCGAACGCGAGGTATGCCTCGAAGCCGAGGATGGGGCGGATCTTGCGCGCCCGGGCCTCGGAGTAGAACTGCCACGCCCCGTGCAGGTTGCCGTGGTCCGTGATGGCGAGCGAGTCCATGCCCAGCGCCTGGACCCGATCGAGCAAGTCGGGGATCCGGTTGGCGCCGTCGAGGAGAGAGTACTCGCTGTGCGTGTGGAGGTGAACGAACGCCATACGGCTTGGGGAAAGCTATCGGCGCTCCAGCGCATTGTCAAAAGCGTGCTGTCGCCGGATATTTTGCGGCCCATGCGCCCCATGCGCTCAATCGCGACGCTGTTCGGGCTGGCCCTGCTGATGGCCCTCGTTCATCGCGTAACCGCGGGCGGTCCGCTCGAAGCCCGCGCGACCCTGGCGCTCGGCTTCCTCCTGCTCGCCGCATACGTGGGCGGCGAAATCGCGCGGCGCGCGCGGCTGCCGCGGCTCACCGGCTACCTGCTCATCGGTTTTGCCGTGGGCCCGGCGTGGCTCGGCCTCGTGCGGCGCGAGGAAGTGGACGCGCTCCGATTCATCGCGGATGCCGCCGGGGCGCTGATCGCCCTCGCCGCCGGAGCGCAGCTGACACGCGACGCATTGCGTCAGGGAGGGGGCCGCGTCGCGTTCGCGCGTCTCGCGAGCGGCGCGATCGCGTTTCCCTTCCTCACCGTCTCCCTCGTGCTGCTGTCCGTGAGCCCGTGGTTCCCGCTCACGCGGCATCAGCCGGTGGGCGACGCGGTGGTCGTGGCGCTCGTGCTCGGCACGCTGGCCGCCGCTTCATCGCCTGTCGTCACGATGGCGACAATGAGCGAGCTCGACGCGCGCGGACCCGTGGCACGTACGCTGCTGGGCGTTACCGTGGTGCAGGACATCGCGGTCGCCATCCTCTTCACCCTCGTGCTCGTCTTCGGCCGAGCGCTCACCAGCGCCGGCGCCCTGAACGTCGCGGTTGCGGGCACGGCCATCCTGCGGCTCGTCGGCTCGGCCGCCGTGGGCGCCCTCCTGGGGTTCGCACTCGGCCGGTACCTGCGTCTGGTTCGGCGGGACACGGTGTTGTTCCTCGTGGCGACGGCGTTCGTCGCCGCGGAGGTGGCGCGGCTCATGCAGCTCGAGACCCTGATCATCGCGCTCGCGGCCGGGTTCTATCTCGAGAACTTCGCGCCCGCCGAGGGCGAGCGGCTGCGTCGCGAGCTGAAACGCGGATCGCTGCCGGTGTATGTGGCGTTCT
>DATNBJ010000382.1:0-7646 GCA_035572055.1 Thermoleophilaceae bacterium
CGAGCGCGTCGCGGCTCGCACGAGCGATCTCCTCAGTGCTGTTGTTCTGGATCCGCACGCTGACGCGGCGGGTCTTCCACAGGCAGATCTGGATGAACTCGTCCCGCGCGTAGAAGCCGCGTGAGAGCGCCGCCGCTCCGATCGCCAGCGCCCGCTCTTCGTGCTCGAAGCCGAAGCGCGAGGCGTAGGCCGCAACCTCCTCGATCGGAAATCGCAGCTCGAAGCGGGTCACTTCCGGCCGAACAGGCGCGAGAAGAAGCGCTTGATCCTCTCCCAGAGGACGGAGAAGAAGAGCGAGATGCCCTTCACCGGCGGCGCCTGCTCAGGCGGCGCTGCGGCCGCTCTTTCGACGGGCGCCGCTCCCGGCGCCGCCGCCTCGGACGCCGGCGCCGCGGCCTCGGACGCCGGCGCCGCGGCCACCTCGTCCCCGGCGCCAAGCCGCTTCTCGAGGCATGCCGCGAAGTCGCGCAGGAGGCGGTTCGCGATGTCCTGCATCATCCCGCCGCGCCCGAAGCGCGCCAGCGCGCCGGTGATCGTGAAGTCGGTGATCACCTCCACGTGGGTGCCCTCGGGGATCTCGCTCAGGGTGCTGACGATCGTGGCGTTCGCCGAGCCCTGCCCGCGCTTGTCCTGGCCGCGCGCCTTCATCGTCGCGGTGCGCGAGGCCTCGTCCAGCGACTGCATCTCGAGCTGGCCGCGATAGGACGCGGTGGTCGGGCCGACCTTCACCACGAAGGTGCCGTGGTAGACCCCCTCCTCGGAACCGGTGATCTCCGCACCGGGCAGGCACGGGGCCACGCGCTCCACGTCGATCAGCGTCTCCCACACTGTCTGCACCGGCGCCTTCACGTCGAACTCCTGCTCCAGCTTCATCTGCGCAGCACCTCCAAGTCGTCGGGCGTGTCCACGTCGGCCGCGCTGGCGAGATGGCTGGCGTCCACCTCGAGCGCGCCGGCCTCCTCGAGCAGGAGGCGCGCTCCCTGGTCTCCTTCGAGCTCCATTGCCCGGGGAATGATCCCTGCTGGCAGCACCACGGGGTGTCCCGGCCGGCCTCCGTAGGTGACGCGCACGGGATGCTCGCCGTCGAACTTCGAGATCGCGAACGCGATCGCCTCGGGCGTGATGCGCGGCTGGTCGCCCAGCGTGACGACCGCCGCCTCCACGTCACCGAGCGCGGCCAGCCCAGCGCGCAGCGACGCGGCCTGTCCGGACGCCCAGTCGTCGCACACCACCGGCTGTGCGCGACCAAAGTCGACGCGAGAGCGAATCTCATCCGCCCGGGCGCCGAGCACCACCACGACGCGGTCCAACCCGGACATCGCGTCGAGCGCGTGCTCGAGCAGCGGCCGCCCGTCCAGCTCCGCAAGCTGCTTGGGCCCGCCGAAGCGCGAGCCTTCCCCGGCGGCGAGCACCAGGCCGCCGATCAAGACATCTCACCTTCGAGGAGATCCGCCAGCTCCGCCAGCGACGCGATCGAATTGCCGGAGAGGAAGTGGTCGACGTACGGCAGCGCCGCCTGCATCCCGCGCGTGAGCGGTTCGTACCCGGCGTGCGCCTTCAGCGGGTTGAGCCAGACGAGCCGGTGCGCGCAGCGCGACAGCCGCGCCATCTCCTCGGCCAGCTCCTCGGGCTCGCCGCGGTCCCAGCCGTCGGACAGTACGACCACGATCGAGCCGCGCCCGATACGGCGCCCGTGCGTGCGGTTCAGCTCTCCGATCGACTCGCCGATGCGCGTGCCGCCCGACCAGTCCGAGGCGGTGGTGGCGACTCGCGCCAGGGCGGCGTCGTGCTGGCGGCCGGCCAGCTCGCGGGTCACGCGGGTGAGGCGCGTGCCGAACACGAAGGCCTCCACCCGCCGCCGCGCGATCACGAACGCGTGCAGGTACTGGAGGAGCATTCGCGCGTACGGCTCCATCGAGCCGGACACGTCGCACACGAGCACGAGCGGGCGCGGCTTGCGCGACGGCTCGCGCCAGCGCCGCTCCATCGGCTCGCCGCCGTAGCGGAGCGAGGCGCGCAGCGTCCGCCGCAGGTCGGGTGTGGCCGCCGCCCCGTGCGCGCCGCGCACGCGGGAGATGCGAAGCCGCCGGCTGCGCCGGGTGGGCCCGCGCGTGGCGAGCTGCGCGATCAGCCGCTTGGCCAGCTCGCGCTCGGCGTCGTTGAACTCGGCGAAGTCCTTGTGGCGCAGGATCTCCACGTCGCTCCAGGCCGCCGGCACCGGCTTCGGATCGAAGGCACCCGGGTCGGGCGCGTCCTTGTCGCCCGGCACGGTGACCCGTGGCAGCACCATGCCCGCCGCCTCCAGCTCCTTCTGCGCGGCCTCGCGCGACATGTCGCCGGGCCTGCCGAAGAGCTCGAGGAACGCCGCGTCGAAGGCCTCGAGATCGGAGTGCCGCGAGCAGAAGGTGGCGCGCAGCGCGTTGTAGGAATCCGTGCGCGACGACGGGTCGATCGTCGCCAGAGCGCGGTGCGCGACCAGCAGCTCGTCGACCCCGGTTCGGACTCCCCGCGCGCGCAGCGACGTTGCCAGCCGTCCGAGCTGGGCGGTCACTGCGCCGCCCAGCGCGTCAGACACCCTCGAGCACCCCCAGCTCGCGTACCCGCTGGATGTCCTCGCGCACCTTCAGGGCCACGCCGAGCGCCTGGTCGAGGTCGTCGCTGTCGAGAGCGAGCAGGGCCCGCGCCCAGTTGATCGTCTCGCCCACCCCCGGCAGCTTGTAGAGCTCCTCGCCGCGCAGCCGCGCCACGGCCTCGCACACGCGCTGGGCGATCTCGTCCGGCACGTCGGGCAGGCGAGCGTGCACGATCTCGGCCTCGCGCTCGAGCGTCGGGTAGTCGATCCAGTGGTAGAGACAGCGGCGCTTCAGCGCGTCGTGCAGCTCGCGCGTGCGGTTCGAGGTGAGCACGACGACCGGATGCCCGCGCGCCTCAACGGTGCCGAGCTCCGGGATCGTGACCGCGAAGTCCGACAGGAACTCGAGCAGGAAGGCCTCGAACTCGTCGTCGGCTCGGTCGATCTCGTCGATCAGCAGAACGACCGGTCCCTCCTCCTCGAGCGCGTCGAGCAGCGGGCGCTTGAGCAGGAACTGGCGGCTGAAGAGCTGCGCGTCCGGCATGTCGCCCCCGTCGCGGGCCTCCGCCGCGCGGATCGCGAGGAGCTGGCGCTGGTAGTCCCAGTCGTACAGCGCCTGGTGCAGGTCGATGCCCTCGTGGCACTGGAGCCGGATCAGCCGCGAGCCGGTGGCCGCCGCCAGCGCCCTGGCCACCTCGGTCTTGCCGACCCCCGCCTCGCCCTCCACGAGCAGCGGCTGCTGGAGCTGCATGGCCAGGAAGACCGACGTGGCCAGCGGCCGGTCGGGCAGGTAGCGCTGGCCGGAGAGCGCAGCCTCGACGTCTTCGATCGTTTGGAAAGCCATGGTTCTGGTCCCTAGACCCTAGTCCCTAGAGCCTAAAGATCAGACGTTTTCCAGGGACCAGGGACTAGGGACTCGCGAGCGTCAAGAGGCGGCCGCTTCCAAGGCACGGCGTGTCAGGACGCGCGCCAGATGGCGCTTGTACTCCTGCGTCGCGTTGAGGTCGGCCGGCGGGTCGGTGCCCTCGGCCGCCTGCTCGGCCGCAGCGGCGATCGACTCGGGGCTGAGCGACTGTCCGCGCAGCGCCTCCTCGGCCGCCGTCGCGCGCAGCGGGGTGGACCCCATGTGGGTCAGCCCGATGCGCACGTCCTCGCACGTGCCGCCGTTCGACTTCACGAGGGCGACCACGCCGACCATCGCCCAGTCCTCCGCGCGGCGGGCGAACTTCTCGTAGCCGTAGCCATAGCCGTCGAGCGCCGGGATCGAGATGCTCGTGATCACTTCCGTGGGCTCGAGCGCGGTGGTCAGGTAGTCCTGGAACATGTCGGCCGCCGCGATGTCACGCGAGCCCGACGGGCTCTGCACGCTGAGCGAGCCCTCGAACGCCAGCATCACCGCCGGCAGGTCGGAGGCCGGATCGCCGTGGGCGAGCGAGCCGCCGATAGTGCCGCGGTTGCGCACCTGCTGGTCGGCGATCGACTGGGCGGCCGTCGTCACGGCGCCGGGCAGGTCGCTCGACGCGAGCTCCGCGTGCCGGGTCATCGGCCCCACCTTGAAGCCGCCGTTCGAGCGCTCGATGCCGGAGAGCCCGGACACCTTGCGCAGGTCGATCAGCAGCGAGGGAGCCGCCAGCCGCAGCTTCATCAGCGGCAGGAGCGAATGCCCGCCCGCCAGCAGCTTGGCGTCCTCGCCGCCTTCGCCGAGGCGCTTGATCGCGTCCTCGACGGAGTCGGCAACGACGTAGTCGAACTCAGCCGGAATCACGACGCACCTCCTTCACTCGGGGCGGTAGGTCCGGAGCCGGCGCTCCCGGAGCCGTGTCCATCAACCTGCGTGCCCTGCTCGGTCGCGCGCGGGCCGGTGCCGCTGCCGCGAGCCTCCTGGATCGTCTGCCAGACGCGCATCGGGGTGAGCGGCATGTCGATCCACGTGACCCCGAGCGGCTTGAGCGCGTCGATCACCCCGTTCGTGACCGTCGGCGAGCAGGCGATCGTGCCGGCCTCGCCGATGCCCTTGACGCCGAGCGAGTTGGTCGGCGACGGGGTCTCCGTGCGGTCGGTCTCGAACGACGGGAGCTCCGCGGCGGTGGGCAGCGCGTAGTCCACGAACGTGCCGGTGACGAGCTGGCCGTCCTCGTCGTAGACCACCTGCTCGAACAGCGCCTGCCCGAGCGCATGGGCGATGCCGCCGTGCACCTGGCCGTCGATGAGCAGCGGGTTGATCGCCGGACCGCAGTCGTCCACCGCCACGTAGCGCACGATGTCGACCTTGCCGGTCTCCACGTCAACGTCCACGACACAGGCGTGCGCGCCGAACGGCCACACGAAGTTCTCCGGGTCGTAGAACGTCTGCTCCGACAGGCCGGGCTCCATCCCCTCCGGCAGGTCCTCGGGGATGTACGCCGCGCCGGCGATGTCCGCCAGCCCCATCGCCTTGTCCGGGGAACCCCGCACCTGGTACTTGCCGTCGTTCAGCTCAATGTCCTCGGGCGCCGCCTCGAGCAGGTGGGCGGCGATCTCCGAGGCCTTGGCGCGCACCTTCTCGGCCGCCCGCGCGGCGGACTCGCCGCCCACCGCGAGCGAGCGCGACCCGTAGGTGCCCATGCCGAACGGGCCCATGTCGGTGTCACCGTGGATCACCTCGACCTGTTCCGGCGTGCAGCCGATCCGGTCGGCGACGATCTGGGCGAACGTGGTCTCGTGACCCTGCCCGTGCGGCGATGAGCCGGTGAACAGCGTTGCGGTGCCGGAGGGATTCACGCGCACCTGCGCGCTCTCCCAATAGCCCGCCTGGAGGCCGAAGCCGCCCGGGCCGACCACACGCGACGGAGCGAGTCCGCAGATCTCGACCCAGGTCGAGAAGCCGATCCCGCGATAGACGCCGCGCTCGCGCAGCTCCGCCTGCTCCTTGCGGAACGCATCGACGTCGACGTGCTCGAGGAGCTTGTCGAGGGTGCCCTCGTAGTCGCCCGAGTCGTAGATCACGCCGAGCGGCAGCTCGGCCGGGAACTCATCCTTCGGGATGAAGTTCTTGCGCCGCAGCTCGAGCCGGTCCATGCCCAGCTCGTCGGCCATCTGGTCCATGCACATCTCGATCATGTGCGTGGCCTCCGGCCGGCCTGCGCCGCGGATCGCGTCGGTGGCGAACTTGGTGGTGAAGACCCCGACGATGTCCGTCTGGACGGCCGGGAACTTGTAGGGCCCGCTCATCACGAATGCGCCCAGGCAGGGGATCACCGGACCCTCGATGAGGTGATACGAGCCGAGGTCCTGAATGATCCGGGAGTGAATGCCCGTGAGCGTGCCGTCGCGCTTGGCGCCCATCCTCACGTACGCGACCTGATCGCGCCCGTGGTGCGTGGTGGTCATGTTCTCCGAGCGCGTCTCGGTCCACTTGATCGCACGGCCGAGCTTGCGAGCCGCCCAGCAGACGAGGACCTCCTCGGGGTAGCACTGGAGCTTCGAGCCGAAGCCGCCCCCGACCTCGGGCGCGATCACCCGGATCTTCTCCTCGGACATCCCCAGCTGTAGGGACAGGAGCAGCTGCAGGATGTGGGGGATCTGGGTGGAGCTCCAGAGCGTCAGATTGCCGGCCCGGTAGTCGGCCAGATGGACCCTGCACTCGATCGCGCCGCCGGCGGTCCGGTGGTTCACGACCCGGCGCTCGACCACGACGTCGGCCTCGTTCAGCGCGGCCTCGATGTCGCCGCCGCCGAGGGACCACTCGAAGCACTTGTTCGTGCCGTACTCCTCGTGGATCACGGGCGAGCCGTCCTCGAGCGCCTTCTCCACGTCGACCACCGCCGGCAGCGGCTCGTAGTCGACGATCACCTTCTCCGCCGCGTCGATCACGCCGTACTTGTCCGTGCCGAGCACGAGTGCCACGGCGTGGCCCACGTAGCCGACCTTGCCCTTGGCGAGCGGCCAGTGCTCGGGCACCTTCACCTCGACGCCGGGCGGCGCCCAGACCATCGGGATGGGCGCCTCGACGCCCTCGAGGTCGTCGCCGGTGAACACGGCGGCCACGCCCGGGTGCTGCTTTGCCTCGGAGGTGTCGATCGAGGTGATGCGCGCGTGCGCCTCGGTGGACCGCACGATGGCCGCGTAGAGCATCCCGGGGATGCTCATGTCGTCCGTGTAGGTCGCCCGCCCGGTGATCAGCCGCGGGTCCTCCTTGCGGCGAAGCGCCTTCCCGACGAAGCGCTCCTGCTGTACCTGGGTGGTCATGCCGACACCCCCTCACGCGAGCCCATCTTGTCCGCCGCCGACATCACCGACTTCACGATGTTGTGGTAGCCGGTACAGCGGCAGAGGTTCCCTTCGAGTCCGTGCCTCACCTCCTCCTCCGTCGGATTCGGGTTACGCGCGAGGAGATCCGCCGCGGTCATGATCATGCCGGGCGTGCAGTAGCCGCACTGGAGCCCGTGGTGCTCCCAGAAAGCCTCCTGAAGCGGGTGCATGGCGCCGTTCGAGCCCTCCGCCATACCTTCGATGGTCTTCACCTCGGCGCCGTCCGCCTGGGCCGCGAGCACGGTGCAGCTCTTCACGGCTTCGCCGTCGAGGAGGACCGTGCAGGCACCGCAGTTGCTCGTGTCGCAGCCTATGTGGGTGCCGGTGAGGCCAAGCGTGTCGCGCAGGTAGTGCACGAGCAGGAGCCTGGGCTCCACCTCGGACTGGCGCGCCTCGCCATTGACCGTGACGTTCACTCGAACGTTGTCCGCCATATCTCCTCCTCCGCCGAGTTGGGCCTTACTCCGACTCTGCGGCGGATGCTACTCCTGTTGCGAGTACCTCAGGAGTGCGAGGTTCCGTCACCCGAGGCGCCGTCCATGGAGGGCGCATCGCCCATGAGGAACACCTCGACGGTCACGTCTTCCTCGAGCGATGTCTCGCTCATGAACGCGCGTACGGGACGCCCCGTGGCCTGCTCCACGATCGCCTTGAACTGGTCGCCCATCACGCGCTGGAAGCGGCGGCGGATGTCGTGGATGCTCTCGCCCTCGCCGCGGTCGATGAGCGTGCGCTCGGACGGCGTGAAGGTCTCCTCCAGCACGACCACCACGAGGTCGTCCTG
>DATNBJ010000383.1:0-7289 GCA_035572055.1 Thermoleophilaceae bacterium
ACTCGTACAGGAAGCCAAGGAGGAGAAGGCCTCATGACCGACACAACGGAAGCGGCGCCCTACCCCGACAAGTGGGCGCGCGAGTCCGGAACGCCGATAGTCGAGCACTTCCACACCAGGATCCGCAAGATCGTGGCGGACCGGTTCGCCGCGAGCGGCAAGACCTGGGAGGAGTGCGTCCACGACCCCGAGATGGCGTTGACTCGCGCGGACTTCGAGCAGGTCGAAGCGGATGTGCTGGCCACGGGCTACCTCTTCGAGATGTCCGCCGTGGTGTCGGTCGCCGAGGCGCCCGAGAAGTACAAGCCGGTGGCCGGGCCCGCCGACACCGGCGAGCACGAGACCGACGAGGAGGGCCGGCCGGTGGTCGGCACCGGGGACAACGTGTTCCGCGCGAAGTCGGACGTGACCGGCACCGCGCGGTTCGTCGGCAACGTCGAGACCGTGATGGAGATGCTCACGAACGGCGTGCCCGACGGCACCATCGCGATCATCGACGACTCGGGCGGCACGCTCACCGCGCCGATACTGGGCGACTTCGCCGCGGTCGTGTGCATGGGCGGAACGATCCGCTCGCACCTCGGGATCCTCACCCGCGAGTACGGCGTGCCCTGCCTGATGGCGGCCACGCTCGACGGTCTGAAGGAGGGCGACCAGGTGCTGGTCGAATACTCGAAGCCGGCCGCGGACGCCTACGCGGACGCGGCAACCGCCGCGGCGCAGCGCGCCCGGGTCATCAAGGTGGCGTGAGGAGGGTCATGCCTGCAAATCACACATATCCCGATCTGCTCCGCGCCAACGCCTGGGCCCGCAAGGCCGGCGACTCGTTCTTCTGGCAGTGCACCACGCGCACGGTGCAGGAGTCGAAGCTGTTCCCGGTCAACCCGTACATCGCGCTGTCGTACCTGAACGCCTGGTACCGCTGGCCGGAGCTCCTGCGCAAGATGGAGACGGTCATGCCGGCCGAGGACCTCGGCGACCGCGCGCGCCAGGACGGCAGCTACGCCAGCACGATCACGATGGGGCTGATCCCGCAGTTCTACCTGGGCGGGCGCCAGATCCTGATCGATATGGGGATGCTGAAGCCCACCGACGCGATCGACGACGTGCTCTACGTCCTCGACTTCGGCGAACGGGTCAACCTCGGCTACCACCGCGCGCACGCGCACTCGCTCGCGAGCGACGCGGGTCAGCGCGGCCAGATCCTCACCGAGCGCTTCACCCAGGTGTTCGAGGCCGACGCCATCGGTGTCACCCCGGGCGACCGGCTGCACACGGCGTTCGGCCAGTTCATGGCGACGGCGTCGGCGTACGGCTTCCTGAGCCACTGCGAGTGCCGGCTCTCGTTCAACAACCACGGCCCGTACAAGGCGGCCGCCGGCGAGATGCTCGTGCGCGACCTGGTGGACCTCGCCGAGTGCGACTACCCGTGGATGGACGGGACCGCTGCGGAAATCGAGTTCAACAACCTCACGATCCCGGTGATCATGAAGGACACCCACTTCCACATCGTGGACGACTGGGGCTCCTTCGAGGCCTCGCCTCACTACGACGCCGACAACATCGTGGCGCTCGGCTGCTACACGTCGGACTACCTGGCCGACGGCTACCTGCCGGTGAACATGGACTCGGCGAACGCGCTGGCCGACTTCTTCGACCACACGCGCGAGAAGATGACCGAGGCCACCAAGGGCATGTGGACGATGATGGCCGGCTGGAGCCGCGAGCAGATGATCGACGCCGGGCTGCTCGTGTACTACGCGGTGATCAAGGACCTCGCGCACTACGCGGGCACCTACGAGCAGGACGACTGGTTCACGATCGACGAGCGCGCGCAGCGCTTCAAGCCGCTGTTCAACGACGAGTACGGCGGCATGCTGATCGCGGAGATCGTCGGCCTCGTGTCGATGTCGTCGCAGAACTGGAGCGAGTACCACATGGCCAAGTTCACGGACGCCCGCGGCGAGATGTGGAGCCCGGTGCCGTACTCGGTCCTGTCGGACGACGAGTGGACCTCCACGGTCGGGCCGATCGGGCCGGGCAGCACGTCGCTGCCCGCCAAGACGGGGAAGTACACGACCACTCGCGGCAAGCTCACCCAGGACGAGTGCAACGAGGCGGCGCGCTCGTTCCAGCCCTCCGCCTGGGAGCTGCGTCAGTACGACGACGACACCTGGGTGAAGAACCACGCCGACGATCCGCGCGCGGACGAGCTGTACCGCGCGGCGCAGCAGCACTCCGCTGTCCTGCGGGATCGCGGCGCGGGTCTCTCGCAGGCCGACCTGGAGGAGCTGAAGGCCGCGGCCGTGGGATGAGATGAGCGGTGGCAACCTGGCCGGGCTGCTCGACGGCCCGGCCCAGTGGTCCGCGGACAGTCCGGCGGTCGTTGTCGGGGACCGGCCGGTGCGGACCTGGAGTGAGCTCGCCGAGGCGGTCGCGCGACGTGGGGCCGCGCTGCGTGACCGCTTTGGCGTGCAACCGGGCGATGCGGTGGCGCTCTACGCCGACAACTGCCCCGAGTACCTCGAGGTTCTCTTCTCCGTCTGGCATGCGGGGGCGGTGGCGGTGCCGATCTCCTCGCGATTGCATCCGCGTGAGGCGGCCGCGCTCGTGGAGAGCTCGCGCTCGAAGGTGTGCTTCTCGGACGACGCCGTTCCGATGAGCGAGGAGCTCGTCGCCGAGCCGATGGCGCCAGTGCGGCGCGCGCTCGATGACGACGCCTGGATCTTCTTCACATCGGGGACCACCGGCCGCGCGAAGGGCGCGCGGCTGACGCACGGGAACCTGTTCGCGATGGCGGTGGCCTACTACGCGGACGTCGACTCGGTGGGACCGTCCGACTCGATCGTCCACGTGGCCGCGCTGAGCCACGCGTCGGGACTGATGGCGCTGCCGTTCGTCGGGCGGGGCGCCGCGCAGGTGCTGGGGACGTTCGACGAGCTGCCCGACCTGGTGGCCTTGGGCGAGCGCTCGACGTTCTTCGTCCCACCCACGCTGCTGCGACGGCTCGGTCAGTTGCCCGAGCGCATCGGCACGATCATGGTCGGCGCGGCGCCGGTTCTGCCCGATGACCTGCGGCGGGCGGTCGGGCAATTCGGGCCGGTCGTCTGGAACGGCTACGGCCAGGGCGAGTCGCCGTGCACGATCACCGCGCACAGCAAGGCGTCGATCGCCGCCGCGGTGGAGGCGAACGACGAGGAGCGCCTGGCTTCCGTCGGTGTCGCGCGGCTGGCCACACGCGTGCGCGTGGATGCCGAGCCGGGCGAGGTCGGCGAGGTGGTCGTCGACGGGCCGACCGTCATGGCCGGCTACCTCGACATGCCCGAGGAGTCCGCCGAGACCCTGCGCGACGGCTGGCTTCACACCGGCGACCTCGGGCGCTTCGACGAGAACGGCCACCTCACGCTCGTCGACCGCGCGAAGGACGTGATCATCACGGGCGGCTACAACGTCTATCCGCGCGAGGTCGAGGACGTCCTCCTCGCCGATGAGTCGGTCGCGGACGTCGCGGTCATCGGGGTGCCCGACGAGGAATGGGGCGAGCGGGTCATCGCCTACGTCGTGGGGACCGCCGATCCAGCCGTGCTCGATCAGCGCTGCCTCGACAACATCGCCCGCCACAAGCGCCCGAAGGAGTACCGGATGATCGACGAGCTCCCGCGCAACTCCGCGGGAAAGGTCCTCAAGCGAGAGCTGCGCGATGCCGCACGTTGAGCTGCTCGACGAGACGCTGCGCGACGGCCAGCAGAGCCTGTGGGGAATGCGCATGCAGGCCGGAATGGCGCTGCCGGTGGCGGGCAAGCTCGACAACACCGGCTTCAAGGTGATCGACGCCACGGGCAGCTCGTTCATGGAGGTGCTCGTGAAGTACTGCCGCGAGGATCCGTGGGCGGGGCTCGACCTGCTGCGCGGCGCGATCCGCCGCACACCGATGCGCGGTGGAATGCGCGGCAACGCGGCGGTGTCGTTCGGCGTCACGCCTGACGCGCTGATGGACCTCTGGATCCGGCGGCTGTGCGAGCACGGCGTCCGCTCGTTCTGGATCTACGACGTGCTCTACGGGATCCACAACTTCGCCCGCCTCGCGCGAGTGGCCAAGGAGTACGACGCCGAGGTGGTCGGCACGGTCTTCTTCACCCGCTCGCCCGTGCACACGGACGAGTACATGGCGGCGAAGGCGGCGGAGATCGCGGCGGTGCCGGAGATCGACGGCGTGCTCTTCTACGACACCGCCGGCACGCTCGAGACCGAGCGGCTGCGCCCGCTCGTGCCGCTGATCATCGAGGCGGCCGCGGGCAAGCCGGTGGAGTTCCACTCGAACAACCTGATGGGCATCTCCGGCCTCGCCTACGTGGAGGCGGTGAAGGCCGGGATCCGCGTTCTGCACACGGCGAGCAGGCCGATGGCGAACGGGCCGTCGGTCCCGTCCACCGAGAGCGTGGTCCGCAACCTGGAGCTGATGGGCTGCGAGCACCGGATCGACAAGTCGCTCCTGCCGCCGGTGGCCGAGCACTTCCGGCGCGTGGGCCACGCCGCCGGATACCTGGTCGACCAGGTCAGCGAGTACGACCTCTTCAACGTCACGCACCAGGTGCCGGGCGGGATGATCGGAACGCTGCGCGCGCAGCTCGACCAGCACGGGATGGCGCACCGAATCGAGGAGGTGCTGGCGGAGACCGGCGAGGTGCGACGCGAGCTGGGCTGGCCGATCATGGCCACGCCGCTGAGCCAGCTCGTGGGCACGCAGGCCGTCTTGAATGTCGTCACCGGCGAGCGCTACTCGATGATCCCGGACGAGGTCGTCGCCTACGCGGTCGGTCATTACGGCGAGCCGCCTGCGCCGATCGAGCCCGACGTCCTCGATCGCATCATGAGCTCCTCGCGCGCGCCCGAGATCGAGGCGAGCCCGCCCGAGCAGCCTTCTCTGGACGAGCTGCGCGCGCGTCACGGAACCGGCGGCGACGACGACCTTCTGATCCTGCGGGCGCTGATCCCGGAGTCCGACATCGAGGCGATGCGCGCGGCGGGGCCCGTGCGTCGCGATTTCCCGCTCTCGCCGCCCGAGGTGGACGAGGTGCGCGCGCTGATGGCCAGCTCGAAGGCGCGTTACGTGCGGGTCCAGACCGAACGCTTGGCCGTGGAGCTGCGGCGAAGCTGATCCAAGGAGCGAGTGATGAGCACAACCACCGTGATGAACCGTGCGTTCCGTCTGCGCCAGCGCCCCGTGGGGGAGCTCGCCGAGGGCGACCTCGAGCTTGTGGAGGAGGAGCTGCCGCCGCTGTCGGATGGCGAGGCCCTGGTCCGGACCCTCTATCTCTCTCTTGACCCGACCAACCGGCTGTGGATGAGCGACATGCGCCAGTACTCGGACCCGGTCGTGATCGGCGAGGTCATGCGCGGCATCGGGATCGGCGAGGTGATCGAGTCACGGCGCGACGACATGCCTGTCGGCTCGTTCGTCTCCGGCTACACGATGTGGCAGGAGCACTGCGTCGCGGGTCCGGAGACCGCGCTGGCGCCGCTTCCGTCGCCGCTCCCCGCTCCGATGACGGCGTTCCTCGGTCCGATCGGCCACACGGGGATCACTGCCTACGTGGGCCTTTCTTTCGTCGACCCCCAGCCGGGCGAGACGCTGGTGGTGTCGGCCGCCTGCGGTGCAGTGGGCCAGATCGTCGGCCAGATCGCGAAGGCGCGCGGCCTGCGCGCCGTCGGGATCGCCGGCGGCGGCGAGAAGTGCCGCCACCTGCTGGAGGACCTGGGCTTCGACGCTGCGATCGACCGTCACGCGCCCGACTGGCGCGAGCAGCTCGCGGCGGCGGTGCCCGACGGGATCGACATCGACTTCGAGAACGTCGGCGGCGCGATCATGGACGAGGTCTTCATGCACCTGAACTTCCAGGCACGCGTGGTCCTCTGCGGAATGATCAGCCAGTACGACAACGCGGGCCGCGACTGGATGGGTCAGCTGAACTTCGGCCAGATCCTGATGACGCGGGCCACCGTGAAGGGCTTCATCGTGAGCGACCACCCCGAGATGTTCGAGGAGGCGGCGACCTACCTGGCCGGCCTGCTCGCCGAGGGCAAGCTGAAGTACGACGAGACGATCGTGGACGGCTTCGAAAGCGCCCCCGCGCACCTGCGAAAGCTCTTCACGGGCGAGAACAAGGGCAAGCTGCTGCTGAAGGTGGCGGAGCCGAGCGGCTGAGGCAGAGCCGCTCGATGAATCAGGACGCTGTCCTGGATTGGGCCGGATATAGCGGCTCAAAGCAGGACAGCTCGGAGGTCGAGCTTGCCTCCAGCGCGAGCGCGTGGGTGGCGTCAGGCGGACGCCAAGCCCACCAGCCGCAGCGCCACCTGGAGCTCCAGCCGCCGCTCGGACACCGGGTGCCCGAGCAGCTCCTCGGCCCGCTGCACCCGGTAGGTGACCGTGTTCTCGTGCACGCCCAGGCGGCGGGCGGCTCGTACGAAGCTCGAGCCCTCGTCGTAGAAGGCGGTCAGGGTCGCGACGAGGCGGCGGGACATGTCGCTGCCGTCGGCCAGCGGGCCGAGCTCGCGCAGCACGAAGCGGCGCGCCTCGGAAGCGTCCTGCGTCAGCAGCACGTCCAGGCAGACGTCCTCGAAGCGGATCGGGCCGGGCAGGCTGAGCACCTCCGCGGCACGGCGTGCCAGCGACGCCTCCAAGTGGCTCCGCCTGAACCCCTCCACGCCGGCGCCCGGCAGCCCCACCGCCACGTGCAGCGGGCAGTCCTCGGGCACCGTCAGGGAGGCGGTCCAGCACGCGAGGTGCCCGCCCTGCGGCACCGTCAGCACGCTCGAATCGGCGATCGACAACGCGACTCGTTCCATATCCGGGAACGATCCGTCGCCATAGACGAGAAAGGCCAGGTGGGTGCGCCGCAGCTCATAACCGAGCCGGGCAGAGACCTCAGCCACGTCCACGCGCCCGCCGGCCAGCACCGCCCGCACCTGCTCTGCGCGCATCGCCGCGCTGCCGCGAATCCAGCGCTCGCGCTCCGACATGTAGGGCTCGATGACCTGCCGCTCCAGCGCGTCGATCCACGTGAACAGCCAGTCGTTGAAGAAGCCCACCGACTCGGCGAAAGTGTCCGGATCCAGGTCGACCATCCGCAGGCGCTCGAGCCACATGCGCGAGAACGCAGCCTGCGCGCTCCGGTACGCCCGCCGCAGCAGCTCGAACGACAGCCCTCGCCGCGCGTACTCCTTCGCGTAGGCCACCGCCTCGGAGGGCGCCACCGCATCCGATGGCTCCACCCCCTCATGCAGCATCG
>DATNBJ010000384.1:0-11955 GCA_035572055.1 Thermoleophilaceae bacterium
CGCGGGCTACGAGGTGAAGAAGGGCAAGTGGGTCACGCTGAGCGACGAGGACTTCGAGGCGGTCGAGCCGCGCAAGACGCGCACGATCGACATAGAGGCGTTCGTGCCGGCCGAGGACGTCGACCCGATCTACTTCGACCATCCCTACTTCCTGGTGCCTGTCGGCGGCGAGGGCGCGGCGCGCGCCTACCGCCTGCTCGTGCGCGTGATGAAGGAGACCGACCGCCTGGCGCTCGGCTCCTTCGTGCTGCGCACCAAGGAGTACCTGGCCGCGGTGCACGTGCGCGACGAGGCGCTTGCCCTTACGACGATGCTCTTCCACGACGAGGTGCGGCCCACCAAGGGCATCCCCGCGGCCGGCGGCAAGACGCACGCGCCGTCGAAGAAGCAGGTGGACCAGGCCGTCGCCCTGATCGAGGAGCTGACCACCGACTGGAAGCCGAGCCGCTACAAGGACCGCCACCGCGAGCGCCTGCTCGACGTGATCGACCGCAAGCGCAAGGGCCGGACCATCGAGGCGCCCGAGCCGCAGGAGGAGCCGGAGCCGGTGCCGGACCTGATGGCGGCGCTGGAGGACAGCCTGAAGTCGGCGAGGTCGCGCTCGCGCTCGAACGGCGGCGGCAAGAAGAAGTCGCGCGCGAAGGCGAAGAGCTAGGGCCTACGGCGCCCGGCGCCCGACCCCGGTCAGCAGCTCCCTGAAGCGCAGCGGGCCGCCCGCCGAGGGCTCCAGCGGCGGCGTCGGCTCGCCCGCCGACTCGCGCATTCCGCCGAGCAGCTCCTTCAGCGCCTCACCCGAGGTGTGGCGGGGCTCCCAGCCGAGCTCCGTTCGCGCGCGCGAGATGTTCATCAGCGGCACGCCGAGCGCCATGTCCACCCAGCCGGGCGGTGAGGGCTGCAGGCGCAGTCGCCAGGTCACGTCGGCGAGGGCTCGGAGCGCCTTCGCCGGCACCCGCACCGGCCGGGCGCGCAGCAGGCGGCCCAGCTCCTGCGGATCGAGCACCGGCTCGGCGGCGATGTTGAACGGGCCGCGCGCGTCGCCGACGGCGGCCAGGCGATACGCCTCGCCCACGTCGAGCGAGTGCACGGCCTGGAAGCGCAGTGCGGGGACGTCCGGCACCACCGGGATCAGGCGCTCGCTCAACAACGGACTTGGCAGGAAAGGTCCCGCGAACAGGCGCCGCACCTCGGCTCCGGCGCCCCGCTTGAAGATCAGCCCGGGGCGCAGGCGCACGGTGCGGACCGACGGGTGCTCGGCCTCGAACGCATCGAGCAGCCGCTCGGCCTCGGCCTTGTGCCGCGAGTAGAAGGAGCTCGGGATGCCGTCGGTCGGCCAGCTCTCGTCCACGCTGTAGTGCTTGGGGCCGGGCGAGTACGCGCCCACCGACGACGCGTAGACGAGCGCCGGCACCCCGGCGGCCGCCACCGCGCGGAACACGCGAGCGCTGCCGTCGACGTTCACCGAGCGCAGCTCGGCCAGATCGCGCGAGGGCTGGATCAGCCACGCCAGATGGATCACCGCGGAGGCGCCCGCGAAGATCGGGCCGAGATCCGAGCCGCGGATGTCGGCCGCCACCCAGTGCACCTTCGGGAAGGGACGCTCGGGCAGCCGGCGGGCCACGCCCACGATCTCGTCCACGGACGGATCGCGCGCGAGGGCCGCGAGGGTGCTCGTCCCCACGTTCCCGGTGGCCCCAACCACAACAACGCGCATGTGCCGCGCCTACCCGGGTATCCGGCGTCCTACCCCGAACACGGATGGAGACGACAGATGGCTGAACTAACCACACTCGAAGAGAAGCTGGCCGAGGTGATCGGCCTGGCGCAGGCGGCTCAGGACGCCACCAAGAAGGTGGAGGGCCTCGTCGACGACGAGGACATCGCGGGAGTTCTCCAGCACATGCGCGAGGAGGCCGAGGAGACCGAGCGCCGCGGCACCAAGCTCGCCGAGGAGCGAGACGGCAAGAAGACCGCGATCCTCGACAAGGCCCGCGAGACCAAGGGCGAGGCCGGCGACATGATGAAGACCTACCTCGGGGACGACGCCGACGATCTCGACGGCTTCGAGTTCCTGACGATGGCCGAGGCGGGCGAGGTCGGCCACTGGGCGATCCTCGGGAAATTGAACGAGAAGGCCGGCGAGCAGGAGCTCCAGGAGCTCGTGAGCTGGGCGCTGCCGATCCAGGAGCGCCACCTCAAGGACGTGAAGGAGTGCTCGCTGAAGCTGGCGGCCGAGGAGGACCCCTACAGCGAGTAGAGTGCCGCCCCGGTGAAGCCGGGGCTCGCACTCCTGATGCTCGCTGCACCGATCGCCGTTGCGTTTCCGGCGGCCGCGTCGGCGCGCGACGCGAAGGTCACCTCCTTCGACGGCACGTCGATCAACGTCCACTTCTTCCCGGCCGCTCACCTGAAGAAGGCCCGGCGCGTGCCCACCGTCCTGGTGGGCCCGGGCTGGGGCCAGACCGGGCAGACGGACGACAACAGCAAGACGGCGCCCGGGGCCGGCGTGGTCGGCCTCGGGGCGCTGCGGCGCGCCGGCTACAACGTGCTCACCTGGGATCCGCGCGGGTTCGGCGCGTCCACCGGCACCGTTGAGGTCGACAGCCCGAAGTTCGAGGGCAGGGACGTGTCGGCGCTGATCGGCTTCGTGGCCAAGCAGCCGGAGGCGCAGCTCGACAAGAAGGGCGACCCGCGCGTGGGCATGGCGGGCGGCTCGTACGGTGGCGGCATCCAGCTGGTGGCGGCCGCCATCGACCACCGCATCGACGCGATCGTGCCCGACATCGCCTGGAACTCGCTGGAGACGAGCCTGGCCAAGAACAAGACGACCAAGTCCGGCTGGGGCCTGACCCTCTACGCCGCCGCGGCCGCCGCGGGCGCGCGGTTGGACCCCCAGCTCGGCATCGCCGCCACCCAGGCCGCGCAGTCGTTCCAGCAGGACGCGAAGAGCATCGCGTTCTTCAGGTCGCGCGGGCCGGGCAGGCTCACGGCGAGGATCAAGGCGCCCACGCTGCTGATCCAGGGCACGGTGGACACGCTGTTCACGCTCCAGGAGGCCGTGGACAACTACGAGCTTCTGGCCGCCCGGCGCGTGCCCGTGAAGATGCTCTGGTTCTGCGGCGGCCACGGCGTCTGCCTCACGAAGGCGGGCGACACGAGGCGCATCCAGCGCGACACCCTCGCCTGGCTGGCGCGTTATCTGAAGGGGCGGAAGACGGCGCGAACGGGTCCGGGCTTCGAGTGGCTCGACCAGAACGGCCACTCGTATGACGCGCCGAAGTGGCCGCTGCCCTCCGCACCGGGACTGAGCGGCAGGGGCTCCGGAACCCTCCAGCTCGTCGACGCCGGTGGCTCCGGCCCCGCGGTGGTCCCGCCCGGGTCGCTCGGCGCCCTGCCGGGCTCGGTCGCGGGCCTGTTCGCCGCCGCGAAGGCCGGCAACGCGGTGGACGTGCCGATCAGGGCGCCGAAGAAGACCACGGTGATCGTGGGGGCGCCGCGCGTGAGCTTCAGTTACAGGGGCACCGCGCCGAGCGCGAACGCGCGCGTGCTGGCGCAGATCGTGGACGAGGGCACCGGCAAGGTGCTCGGCAACCAGATCACGCCGCTGCCGGTCACCCTCGACGGCGCCACGCACAGCCTCAGCCTGCCGCTCGAGATGGTGGCCGCCACGGCGAAGCGCGGCTCGCGCTTCATGCTCCAGCTCGTCGCTCAGAGCAAGATCTACGACACGCATCCCCAGGGCGGCTCGGTTGCCTTCAGCAAGGTGAACGTGACGTTGCCCGGGGTTCGCCCCTGATCGAGCGTCATTCGCGCATTGCGCCGGCGGTCGTCGAGGCGGCGTCGCCCACGGGCGCGCCCACACCCTCTTCGGTACCGCAGCGGAGGTAATTCCGGGCCCCGTCTCGTTGAAAGCGGGTAGCCCGGGGCTAGTCTCGACCCGTTCGCACTATGCGTCGATGTGCGGCGCGGGGACTCGGTGAGCTAGCGGCAGGATGGCTTCAACAGCAGCCCAGCGGCCCTTCGGTGGGCCTTTTTCGTCTTTTCCCGAGCTTTCGACCGAGCAACTCGAGGCGGTGGTCCGGGACGGGTCGGCCGATGCCGCGGCCCGGCTCCTGGCCGAGCTGCTCGACGGGATCTGCGTGGTGGCGCTCGTGTCGGAGGACCGGAGCCGCTTCGAGTTCCTGTCCGTTCAGACCCCGGGCGGCGGCGGTCTGCGGGACATGCAGCGCCTGCTCGACGCCGCGGACAGGGACATCGCGCGCTGGCCTCTCGTCGCCGGCGTCCTCGCGGAGCGCCGCCCGCTGCTGATCCCCGAGCTGAAGGACAGCAAGAAGTTCAACCCGACGTTTCGGGAGTACCTCCACGAGACCGGCGTGCGCAGCGCGCTGGTGGTGCCGCTCGTGGCGCGCGAGCACGCCGTCGGCGTGGTGGGCCTGGTCCGCGGTCCCGACAAGCCCCGGTTCTCGGAGCGGGACGCCGGCCTTGCCGAGGCGATCGCGGAGGAGACGGCCCTCAACCTCGACAACGTGCGCCTGTTCGAGACCCTGCGCCACCGCGCCGAGCTTCAGTCGGCGGTGCTCAGCACCCACTCCAGTCTCGGCGAGGGGCTTGGGATCGTCGACCTGAAGGAGCAGCGGTTCGTCTACGTCGACGCGATGTTCGAGCAGATCTACGGCCGGAGCGCCGAGGAGCTGATCGCGCTGCCGAGCTACTACGACACCCTGCTGCCCGGTGAGCGCGAGCACCTCGCGGTCGATTCGGGTCGCGGCGATCCACTTGGCGCCACCGCCGTCGAGACCGTGATCGTGCGCAAGGACGGGGTTCAGATCGACATCGAGTACGCCGTCAAGCCGGCGCCGGAGTTCGGGCCGGACCGGGCGCTCGTGCTGGTGCGCGACATCACCACCCGGAAGCGCACCGAGCAGGCCTCCCGCTTCGGCGCCTACCTGCTCGATCAGGTGGACGTGGCGGTGATCGCCTGCGACGCCGAGGGACGCGTGACGAGCTGGAACACCGTGGCGGAGCAGCTCTTCGGGTGGGAGCGCACCGACGCGATCGGCCGCCCGGTGGAAGAGGTGTGCCGGGCCACGGAGCCCGACAGCCGCCTGGCCAAGGCGATCGCCACGGGCTCTCACCACCTCGGCGAGCACCAGCTCGTCTCCCGCAGCGGCGCCACCCTGGCGATCGGCTGGCGCCAGCGGCCGATCACGGGCGCCGGCGGCGCGCCGGCCGGATTTGTGATCGTCGCCGGGGACATCAGCGACCGCCGCCGGGCCGAGAACGCGCTGCGCGACAGTCACGAGCGCTTCCGCTCGGTGGTCGTCTCGCTCCAGGAGGGCGTGATCGTGCTGGGGCGCAACGGCTTCGTGAGCTACGCGAACCCCGCCGCCACCCACATCCTCGGGATCAGCGAGCTGGAGCTCTACCGCGACGAGCAGTGGTGGCGGGCGGTGCAGCCCACGTTCGAGGACGGCAGCCCGGTCACCACCGCCACGAGCCCGCGCGCCACGATGGAGCAGATCAACCAGCCGGTTCGCGACGTGGTGCTGAACATCACGCGTCCGGACGGCACCTGCGCCACGCTGCTCCTGCGCCACCAGCCGCTGCGCAACCCGGACACGGGCGAGCTGCTCGGGATGGTCACCTCGTTCGACGACATCACCGAGCGCCGCCGAGCCGAGGCGAGGCTGCGGCACCAGGCTCTCCACGACCCGCTCACCGACCTCCCCAACCGCACCCAGCTGCTCGAAACCCTGGCGGCCGCCATGGACGCTGCGCACACGGGCGACGCGGCGGTCTGCGTCGTGCTGATCGACCTCCACAACTTCAAGCTCGTGAACGACAGCCTCGGGCACGACGTGGGCGACAGCGTGCTGCTCCAGCTCGTTCCCCGGCTGCGCAAGGTGCTGGCCGAAGGCGAGCTCCTGGCCCACCTGGGCGGCGACGAGTTCGTGGTCGTGCACTCGGGCACCAAGGACCAGGACGAGGCCGCCGGGGTGGCATCCCGCCTCTTGAGCATCTTCGACAAGCCGTTCGCGATCCCGGAGGGCGAGCACGTGATCTCGGCCACGGCCGGGGTGGCGGTGGACGTTCCGCACCGGCGCGACGCCAGCTCGCTGCTGCGCGACGCCGACGCCGCCCTGCACCGAGCCAAGCTGCTCGGCCCCGACCACTACTCGCTCTTCGACGACACGATGCGCGCCGACGTGGTCACGCGCATGGGCGCCGAGCGCGCCCTGCGCCGCGCGCTCGAGGACGAGCGCTTCGAGCTCGTCTACCAGCCGGTGGTCGCGCTCGAAACCGGCGCCGCGGTGAGCGTCGAGGCGCTCCTGCGCTGGGACGACCCGCACGCGCCGGGCGGCCCCTCCGAGTTCATCCCGATCGCGGAGGAGAGCGGCCTGATCGTTCCGCTCGGCGCGTGGGTTCTCAGACAGGCGTGCGGGCAGGCAGCGGACTGGGTCGCCGCGCATCCCGACGCCGGCTGGACCGTGGTGAACGTGAACGTGTCCGGCCGCCAGCTCGCTGAGCCGGCCTTCGCGCAGACCGTGGCCGAGGCGCTCGAGGACTGCGGGCTCGATCCCCAGCGGCTGGCGATCGAGATCACGGAGACCGCCCTGATGGAGGGCGGGATGGCGGTCCAGACGCTCGACGACCTGAAGGAGCTCGGGGTGCGGCTCGTGCTGGACGACTTCGGCACCGGCTACTCGTCGCTCAGCTATCTGGCGGAGTTTCCCTTCGACACCCTGAAGATCGACCGCTCGTTCATCGCCAGCCTGGCCGGCGAGGCCGCCACGTTCCCGATCGTCGAGGCCGTGGCCGGCATGGCGCAGGCGCTGGGCCTGACGACCGTGGCCGAGGGCGTCGAGGTGGAACAGCAGCTCAGCGTGCTGCGCGAGCTGGACTGCGACGCCATCCAGGGCTTCCTGTTCGCCCATCCGATGCCGCCCGAGGCCGCCGAGGCCTGGTGTATGGAGCACGCGGTGACTCCCGCCGCCGACGACGCGAACGGCGAGGAGCTCGTCACGTTGCGGGAGGCCGCCGAGGCGCTCGGCGTGTCGCGCAGCACGATCCGCCGCTGGGCCGACACGGGGAAGATCCGGGCCGTGCGGACGCCCGGCGGCCACCGGCGCCTGCCGCTCGCCGACGTGCGCCGCCTGACCGGGGCGGCCGAGAAGGAGTCCTCGCCGGCCGTCAAGCGCGTGCAGCTGCCCGAGGAGCCGATCAAGCCGCTGGCCGACCTGCTGAGCGGCGACTGGCACGAGCTCACGGAGGTCGCCGGCAGGGCGATCTACCCGCCGCGATCGCCGGGTTGGTTCGCCTCAGACCGCAGCCAGGACGCAATCGGCGAGGGCTTTGGCGCCCTGGCACAAGCGGCGCGCACCGGCGACTTCGTAGGCGCCCTCGAGGATTGGGACATGCTCATCCGCAGGGCACGTGTCGGCGGCGCCACCCTGATCGAAAAACAGCTGTTCTTGGAGGCATTTTCAGAGGCGGCCAGCCGCGCTCTGGCGGCTCGCGGAGAGTCCCGCGAGACGATCGTCGCCACCCGCAGGCTGTTCGCCAGCCTGCGCCAGCGCCACCTCGGCGAACACTCCCGGGCCTAGCGCCCGGCGGGCAAACCTACCGCGGCCGGCCGGAAAGTTCTCAACCGGTCAAGAGCTGGCCTCCGGTCGCCCGATACAGGCTGCGTCGCCGATCCCGAATCTCGAGGCAGATGAAGCTCAACACGTCAAAGCAGCAGCGAATTTCTCCGGAGGACGCGCTCACGCTCTGGCGCGAGTACCGCAAGTCCGGCGACCAGCGCGTCCGCGACCGTCTGATCATGACCTACGCGCCGCTGGTCAAGTACATCGTCTACAAGAAGATTCGCGAGCTGCCGGCACGTTGCGAGGTCGAGGACTTCATCTCCTGCGGCCTCGAGGCGCTGATCAACTCGATCGACCGCTATGACCCGGAGAAGGGCGCGACGCTCGAGCAGTTCGCCTGGACCCGCATCCACGGCGCGGTGCTCGACGAGCTGCGCCGCCAGGACTGGGCGCCGCGTTCGCTGCGCCGCTGGGAGCGCGACATCGCGAGGGCCCGCGAGAGCTTCGTCGGACTGCACAGCCGCCGTCCTTCGCGTGAGGAGCTGGCCGACGCTCTGGCCACCACTCCCGAGGAGCTCGCCGCCCGCGAGCACGCGATCACCGCCTCCGAGGTCACCTCGCTGAACAGCCTCGTGCTGGGCGAGGAGGAGACCGCGGTGGAGCGCATCGACACGATCGCCTCCAAGGATGGCCGCCTCGACCCCGAGGCAGCAGCCACCACCACCGAGGCCAAGGAGCGCTTCCGCCGCGCCTTCGCGAAGCTCCCCGAGCGCGACCGCGAGGTCGCTGTCCTCCTCTACGTGAAGAACCTGACCCTGCGCGAGATCGGCGAGATCCTGGGCGTCTCCGAGAGCCGCGTCTCCCAGATCCACACCCAGCTGAAGGACAAGCTGCGCCGGCGCCTGGCGGCCGACACGCAGCTCTTCAGCGACGTCGGCTCTGCCTAGCGCCGGCTAGGTCGTCAGGCCGCGGTCTCCTGCAGCGACGGCTCGGCTGCCAGCGCCGGTTTTCGGGCCGGCACCCGCCGACGCGCACGCGCCCGCTCGATCGCGGTCACCGCGCTGTGCACGACAACGGCGTAGATCCAGCCGAGCAGCACGTCGAACACGTAGTGCTCCCCGGCGTAGACGAGCGTGAACGCCATCGCCAGCGGATAGGCGACGAGGATCGCCCGGAGCCAGGGCCTGCCGCGCGCCGGCGTCCAGAAGAAGAGCAGGAACATCACGGGGAAGGCGGCGTGCAGCGACGGCACCGCGGCCACCTCGTTCACGTACTCGTTGCCGTTCTGGAACAGGCCGGCCGCCGGGTACATGCCGTCGGTGTGGTTCCACATGTAGCCGATGACCCGGTACAGGTAGGGCAGGTGGCCCTCCTGTGACGCGAGCCACGGCGGCGTGGCCGGGAACAGCACGTAGGTGAGGAAGCCGGCGGCGGTGAGCGCCAGGATCATCGTCCGGAAGCGGCGGAACTGCGGGTACGCGAAACGCCACAGGAACACGGCGATGACGAACGTCGCGAAGAAGTGCGTCAGGTAGACGGCGAAGACGCCGTAGTCGTACCAGTGCACGTGCGAGTAGTCGTAGAGATGCTGTTGCAGCCACACGGACGGGATCGGGTGGCCGAACAGCGCGCCGTCCACGTCGATGCCGGTGGAAGTGTGGGGGGCGATCCCGAGGTTGTCCGCCACGCCGCGGGCGATGTCGTAGGCGAACAGGATGCCCACGAACGGCAGCCAGTCGACCACGATCCCGCGCATCCAGCGCTTCACGTCGCTCAGCGACAGCGCCAGCAGCCCGAGCATCGCCCAGACGAACACCCAGTCGCGCGAGAGGATCAGGCCCTCGGCGGCCACCATGACGACGGTGACGCCGACGAAGACGACGATCCCGATCAGCGTGATGCGCTGGGAGCGAGTCATCGCGGCCAATTTTAAGTCCCGCTACCTTAAGCGCCAGATGCGGGCGATTCCGATCCTCGGGCGTCGGCTCCGTCTCGGTGACGTGCTGCTCGGCGCGGCGGTGCTGGCAATCGCGATCGCCGTTCTCGTGAACGGCATCTCGCAGGTCCGCACCAATCACGGCACCAAGCGCGACACCGCGAACTTCAAGAGGTTCCTGGCCGCCTCGGTGGGGAGCGCCGGGTTCGGCAACCCGCGCGTGAGCCTGCGGCCGAAGGTCGACACCGTGTGCGCCACACACCGCAGGCCCGACTACCGGCTCTGCGCGCGCCTCGACGCGAAGACGGGCCACATCACGAGCGCCTACAAGCTGGTGCCCAAGGCGGGCGGCGGAACCACGCGCGTGAACGTCAGCCTTGACCGAGCAGAATCGGCCAGCGCTGCACCACGAAGTACGCAAACAGGCTGAGCGTCGCGAAGCGCAACCGCTTGTCGTTCGAGATCGCGGCGAACGGCAGCGGCCAGAGCGTGTACCAGCCGAGCATCCAGGTGCTCCCCAGCACCAGCACGAGCATCGCCCAGCCGATCCCGGCGATCCAGTCGGAGCCGCGCCAGACCCGCAGCAGGATCCAGGTCAGCGCCAGGAACTCGAGCACGTGGATGACCTGCCGGGCCTCCGAGGTCACGCCGGGCAGGCCCACGAAGTGGGCGATCTGCGCCGGGATGCTGTCGCCCGATACGAGCTGCTGCTGCGTGCCGAGGATGTGGAACAGGCGGAAGACGTCCGGGCCGAAGACCGCCAGGGAGATCGCCCCCATCGCCGCGAGCCCGGCGGCGATGCCGGCCAGCTCGCGCCACGGCCGCTGCTGACGCACGAGCATGAACGGCACGGCCACGATCGACGACGCCTTCACCGCCGCCGACACGATGAGCGCCGCGCCTGAGGCCATCGGCCGGCCCGCGAGCAACAGCGCCACGCCCCCGACGGTGATGGCGAGCATGAGGATGTCGTTGTGGCCGCCGCCGATTCCGTAGGCGAGCCAGAGCGGGTTCAGCCCCACCCACATCGCCGCGGGCAGCGCCGGGCGGCCGAGCCGTTGCGCGCAGCGGTACACGAGCGCCACGCAGCCGAGTCCGGCCAGCGCCGTGCCGATCTTGATCGTCCACAGGCTCACGGCGGGGCCGAGGTGGGCGAGGGGGTAGGTGGCGGCCGTGAACAGCGGGCCGTACGCGCTCGGCACGTGGCGCCAGCCCACGAACTTGAAGATCTCGTCGTGCGGCGCGATCGCCGGTCCGTGCACGTACGGGTTCGCGTCGTGAAGAACGCCGAGCCGCGCGTAGCTCAGGTAGCTGAAGATGTCCTTCGAGAGCAGCGGCGGCGCGATCGCGTACAGCAGGTGCAGCCCGACGATCGACCCGATCACCCACGACGGCCTGATGCGACCGCCGAGGCCGAGCACGGCGAGGTAGGCCACCGCCGCCGCCACGAGCAGCCACAGAAACTGCGCGCCGGTCATGTCGAAGCCGATGCGGCTGAGCGGCCCGGACAGCGAGTCGGGCAGGTGGCGCCGCGTGGCGGGCACGAGGAACGAGTCCTTGCCGCCGCCGCCCGCCCCGATGGCGGTGAGCGCCAGGACCAGCACGACGAACGCGCCGAGCGTCAGCCGGTCCCGCCGGCGCGAGGCCGGCTCGGTGGGCTTCGGCGCCGCCCGCGCCGGGAGGCCGAAGCGGCGCTGCGGGGTGACGGGTGCCTGTGGGAGCGAGCGCGTCACCCCGTCTCTCCCTGATCCAGCGCGGCGGGCCGCTCGCTGCCGAGGTGCTTCTGCTCCAGCGTCTGGCGGGACACGAGCCGCGGCAGCCCCGAACGCGAGCGGTAGCGGTAGAGCGTGAACGTCTTGACGTGCTGCCTGGAGAAGAGCCTGAAGCCGCGCACGTGCGGCGCATGCCTGCCGGCGTCCGGCCAGCCCACGAAGTCGATCTCGCTCACGTCGGCGTGGCGGCGCAGGATCCGGTCGACACCCGGCATGTAGTACTCGAGCGGGTCGTCGCCGGTCGCCGGCACGATGATCGCCCGCGCGCCCTGGAGCGGCCCGAGCACGTGCGCCACGGCCTCCCAGTCCGGCCGCTGAAGTCGGTCGTTGAAGTCCACGGAGATCGTGATCGCGAGCAGCGTGCAGCAGAGCGCCGCGGCGATCGCGGCGCCCACGCGACGCGCCGCCGCCAGCCCGCAACCCAGTCCCACGAGCGCCGCGAGCGGCAGCCAGGCGGCGATCAGGTTGCGCGCGAAGAAGTAGTCGAGCGTGACGAGCGCCAGCGCGAGCGGCAGCAGAATGGCCACGCCCCCGACGATCAACGGCGGGCGGGCATCGAGCCGCTCGCGCGCGCCGCTCTTCAACGCCAGCAGCACGAGCGCCGCGGCCACCAGCACGCCCGCGGCGATCGTCAGCACGATCGTGGGCGATCCCGACGGCCCGA
>DATNBJ010000385.1:0-4784 GCA_035572055.1 Thermoleophilaceae bacterium
CGCGAGGCCGTGTCCGCCCTGGGGGTGACCGAGGAGATCGCCTGGTTCGGCGAGCCGGAGTCGAGCGCCGAGGAGGTCGGTGAATGGATCGACGACGAGCGCGCGCTCGCGACGGGCGTCGTGGCCGTCGATGACGACGGCCGCATTCGGGCGTTCGCCTCGCCGGGCCGGAAGGAGGCGATCTTCGTGGCCGATCCCGCCCTGGCCGACGTGCTCGCCGACGAGCTCCTGCCGCGGCTGCTCGAGCGGCGCGACGACCTGCAGCTGATGACGTTCGGCGGCGACGCTCCGCGCGTCGCGGCGTTCGAGCGCCACGGGCTGCGGCACCGGCGCTCGTCGTTCTCCCTGGTGCGCCTCGAGAGCGCCGGGCCTCTGCCGGAGGCGGAGTTCCCCGATGGGATCGACGTGGCGCCCTATCGCCTCGGGGAGGACGACGAGGCCGTGCACCGGCTCATCTACGTCGACGCCGCCTGGGCGGCGGTGCCGGGCCACGCCGGGCGCGACCTCGACGGCTGGCGGGAGGTGGTCCGGCTGAGCGGCTCGCTCTCGCTCGCGCGCCGCGACGGCCGGCCCGTGGGCTGGGTCGCCGCCCGCCTGCTGGACAGCGGCCGCGGCTTCATCAACACGCTGGCGGTCGCGGTCGACGAGCGCCGCCGCGGCCTCGGGCGCGCGCTGCTCCTGCGCGCGTTCCGCGACCTCCAAGCGGCCGGCGCAGGGGACATCACGCTCGGCGTGGAGGCGCACAACGAGAACGCGCTCCACCTCTACCGCTCGGTCGGCATGGAGGTCGAGCGCGAGTGGCGGATCTACGGAGTAGCTCCGGGTGGACTCGAACCACCGACCTCACCATTATGAGTGGTGCGCTCTAACCAGCTGAGCTACGGAGCCCTGCGTGTAGGAGAGTGTAAGCCGTGACGACCGCCCCCCTCCTGCTCTCGGTGCCCAACGTTAGCGAGGGCGGCGACCGCGACACGATCGAGGCGATCGGCGCCGCGTTCGCCCCCGCCGCGCTGCTCGACGTCCACAGCGATCCCGATCACGGGCGCAGCGTTTTCAGCCTCGCGGCGCCGCAGGGAGTGCTCGCCGACGCGCTCGTGAACGGCGCGACCGAGGTGGTGAAGCGGCTCGACGTGAGCGCCCACCCGGGCATCCACCCGCACGTGGGCGCGATCGACGTGGCGCCCGTCGTGTACCTCGACGACGAGCGGCGTGGCGCGGCGGTGGCCGAGGCGCTGACCGCCGCGGCGCTGATCGGCGACGAGCTGGAGCTCCCCGTGATCCTCTACGGCCAGCTCGCCACGACCGACGCGAACAAGGAGCGCGCCGCCATCCGCGGGGGCGGGCCCCAGGCGCTGAAAGCGCGCATCGAGAGCGGCGAGCTGACCCCCGACTTCGGCCCGAAGCGGATCCACCCGACCGCGGGTGCCTTGCTGGTCACCGCCCGCCCGCCGCTGATCGCGTTCAACCTCGACCTGGACACCGAGGACCTCGAGCTGGCGAAGCGGATCGCGGCCCGGCTGCGGGAGTCGAGCGGCGGCCTGGTGGGAGTGCGCGCCATCGGCCTCCACCTGCCCGCCCGAAAGCGCGCCCAGGTGTCCTTCAACGTGCACGATCACCACGCCGTGCCGCTGCGCATCCTGGTGGAGGAGGTGCGCGCCGAGGCGCCGATCGCGGAGGCGGAACTGGTGGGCCTGGCGCCCGAGGCGGCGTTCGAGGGTTTCCCCGGCGACGTGCCGCTGCGCGGGTTCGATGCCTCTCGGCACCTGGTCGAGAACGCAGTACGCTCCCTCAACTGATGGCTCAGAGCAGGAACAAACGGCGCCGCAAGCACCGCGGCACGCAGGCGGGCACGATCGAGACGCCGTCGCATCGCGCGGGGAAGACCACCAAGGCCGCGGCGAGCACCAGCCGCCCGGCGCAGCGGCAACAGCGCACGGTGCGACCGCCCACCTGGAAGTTCGCGGGCTACAAGGCGGCCGCGGCGGCGCTCGTGTTCGCGCTGCTCAGCGCCACGCTGTTCCACAACAAGGGCGGCGTGGGCACGATCGTGGTCACGGTCGTCTTCGTGTTCTTCCTCTACCTGCCGATCGCGTACTGGACCGACAAGGCGATGTACAAGCGCCGTCAGGCCAAGATGCAAGCCGGTAAGTAGGCTGATTCGCCCATGGACGTGCGCATGTTCACCGTGGGCCCTGTGCAGGAGAACACCTTCATCCTGCGGCGCGACGGCTCCGACCGCGCGCTGATCGTCGACCCCGGCGAGGAGGCGCCCAGGCTGCTCGCCGCGATCGACGAGCTGGGGGTGACGCTCGACGGCATCCTGATCACCCACACGCACTTCGACCACGTGGGCGCGGTGGCGCCGATCGCCGAGGCCACGGGCGCCGAGGTGTGGGTGCCGGAGATCGAGAAGCCGGTGCTGGCGGACATCATGAGCTACGTGCCCTGGGAGGGCTTCGGGCCGTTCGACAGCTGGGACGCGGAGCACACCGTCAAGGGCGGCGAGAAGCTGGAGCTGGCGGGCTTCGAGATCGACGTGATCTTCACGCCCGGACACAGTCCCGGCCACGTGACCTACTCGATCCCCGACGAGGGCGCGGTCTTCTCCGGGGACGTGCTGTTCCAGGGCTCGGTGGGCCGCGTGGACCTGCCCGGCGGCGACTGGCCGACGCTGCTCGAGTCGCTCGGCACGCTGGTGGACTCGCTGCCCGAGGACACCAGGGTCCATCCCGGCCACATGGGCCTCACCACGCTCGGCGCCGAGCGGGCCACCAACCCGTTCCTGGCCGAGCTGGCCCGCTAAAGATGGCGGGCGGCAAGCTCCAGGCCCCGCGGGGCACCTTCGACGTGCTGCCCGCCGACGGGCCGCGCCGCGCCGCGCTGCGCCGGATCGCCGAGGAGGTGTTCGCCGCCGCGGGCTACGGGACGATCGACACGCCGGTCTTCGAGAGCACCGAGCTGTTCGCGCGCGGGGTGGGTGAGACCACCGACATCGTGCAGAAGGAGATGTTCACCTTCGAGGACCAGGGCGGCCGCTCGCTGACCCTGCGCCCGGAGGGCACGGCGCCCGTCTGCCGCGCCTACCTCGAGCACGGCATGCACAAGCTGCCGCAGCCGGTGAAGCTCTGGTACTGGGGCCCGTACTTCCGCCACGAGGCGCCGCAGGCCGGCCGCTACCGCCAGTTCACCCAGGTGGGGATCGAGGCGATCGGGTCGCTCGAGCCGTCGCTCGACGCCGAGGCGATCCTGCTGCTCGCGGAGCTCCTCGGCCGCGCTGGCGCGAAGGGCATCCGCGTGCGCCTCTCGAGCCTCGGCACACCCGAGACGCGCCGCGCCTACTCCGACGAGCTGCGCTCCTACCTGCGCGCGCACGAGTCCGAGCTGTCGGACGAGGTGCGCGGACGCCTCGACGCGAACCCGCTGCGCGCTTTCGATTCCGACCACCCGGGCACCAGGGCGGTGATGCAGGGGGCGCCGAAGCTGCTCGAGCGGCTGGCGAGCGAAGACCAGGAGCACTTCCAGTCCGTGCTCGCGCTGCTCGACGAGGCGGGGCAGGTCTACCAGGTCGACCCGACGCTCGTGCGCGGGATCGACTACTACACGCGCACCGTGTTCGAGTTCACGAGCGACGCGCTGGGCGCGCAGAGCGGCGTGGGGGGCGGCGGCCGCTACGACGGCCTGATCGAGCAGCTCGGCGGCCCGGCCACGCCCGGCGTGGGCTTCGCCTCCGGCATCGAGCGGATCCTGATGGTGTCCGAGCTCGAGGCGCCAGGGGCGCAGACCGACGTGTACGTGGCGCACGACGGCGACGGCGACCCGCACGAGGCGTTCCGGCTGCTGCGGGAGCTGCGCGCCCGCGGCCTGAGCGCCCAGATGGAGCAGGCCGGCCGTTCGCTGAAGGGCCAGCTCAAGCAGGCCGACCGTATCGGCGCGAGCTGGGTGCTGATCGTCGCGGGCGACGGCGTGCGCGTGCGCAACATGCGGACCGGCGACCAGGTGGAGGGCCTGAGCGCCGAAGAGGCGCTCGGGATGGTGGGATGAAGGCCCCGCGCGAGAACGAGTACCGCACCGCCTGGACCGGGACCCTGCGTGCCGAGAACGTGGACAGCGAGGTGCGCGTGGCCGGCTGGGTGCACCGCCGGCGCGACCACGGCGGCCTGATCTTCATCGACCTGCGCGACCGCACGGGCCTGCTGCAGCTCGTGTTCCGTCCCGAGGAGGCGCCCGAGGCGCACGCCGCCGCGCACGGCCTGCGTGCCGAGGACGTGCTCACCGCGAGGGGCCGGCTCATGCGCCGCGAGGAGGGCACGATCAACCCTCAGCTCCCCACCGGCGAGATCGAGCTGGCGGTGGACGAGCTCGAGGTGCTGGCGGACGCCGAGACGCCGCCGTTCGAGGTGGACAGCGACAAGTCCGTGGACGAGACGCTGCGCCTGCGCTACCGCTACCTCGACCTGCGCCGCGAGCGCATGAGCCAGAACATCGAGCTGCGCCACCGGGTGGTGGCGGCGATGCGCCGCTATCTCGACGAGCAGGGCTTCCTCGAGATCGAGACGCCGTTCCTCACCCGCTCGACCCCCGAGGGCGCCCGCGACTTCCTGGTGCCGAGCCGCATCCAGCCGGGCTCCTTCTACGCGCTGCCGCAGTCGCCGCAGCTCTTCAAGCAGCTCCTGATGGTGTCCGGCTTCGAGCGCTACTACCAGGTGGTGCGCTGCTTTCGCGACGAGGCTGCACGCGCCGATCGCCTGCCCGAGTTCACGCAGCTCGACATGGAGCTCTCGTTC
>DATNBJ010000386.1:0-10546 GCA_035572055.1 Thermoleophilaceae bacterium
GAACGTGTCCGAGGAGCTCGGCGCGGACGTGAACGAGGTGGCGCGGGGGATGGGGCTCGACCAGCGGATCGGCCCGCAGTTCCTGCGGGCGGGGATTGGTTATGGGGGCTCGTGTTTTCCCAAAGACGTCTCCGCCCTCAAGCAGCTCGCCGGCAACACCGGCTATCACTTCCAGCTCCTGACCGCCGTCATCGAGGTCAACGAGCTCCAGAAGCGGCGCACGATCAGCAAGCTGAAGAAGCACCTGGGCAGCCTCGTGGGCAAGGACATCGCGCTGCTCGGCGTGGCGTTCAAGCCGGACACCGACGACATCCGCGAGGCCACCAGCCTCGTCCTCGCCGGGCGGCTCCAGGGCGAGGGCGCGAACGTCCGCGCGTACGACCCGGTGGCGGGGCAGCGCGCCGCGGGCGTGCTCGGGGCGGGCGTGCAGATCTGCGACTCCGCGCTGGAGGCGCTCAAGGGTGCCGACGGCGCCGTGCTCGTGACCGAGTGGTCAGAGTTCAAGGACCTCGACTGGGCGAACGATGTAAAGCACGCCATGAAGACCCCGCTCATCGTCGACGGCCGCAACTACCTCGACCGCGAGGCGATGATCGCCGCGGGCTTCGACTACGAAGGCGTGGGGCGCTGAGCGGCTGATGCAGGCCCTCGTGCTGGCCGGGGGAGAAGGGACCCGACTCCGGCCGCTCACGCTCACGGTGCCGAAGCCGGTCATGCCCCTCGCGGGTCGTCCCTTCCTCACGTTCATGCTCGACTGGCTGCGGGGTCACGGCGTGGACGACGTGCTGCTCTCCTGCGGCTTCCTCGCCCATGCGGTCGAGGACGTGCTGGGCGACGACTACGAGGGAATGCAGCTGCGCTACGTGCACGAGGACAGTCCGCTCGGCACGGCCGGCCCGATGCGCCTGGCCGCCGACGAGGGCCTGCTCGCCGAGCGCCTGCTGGTGCTGAACGGCGACGTGCTCACCGACATGGACCTCACCGCCCAGCTCGCCTTCCACGACCAGGCCGGCGCGAAGGCCACGCTGGCGCTGATCGCCGTGGATGACACCTCGAGCTACGGCGTGGTGCCCACGCGCGACGACGGCAGCGTGATCGAGTTCCGCGAGAAGCAGCCGGGCCCGGCGCCGACCAACCGGATCAACGCCGGCGCCTACGTGCTCGAGCGCGAGGTGGTGGAGCGGATCCCGGCTGGTCGCAGCGTCTCCTTCGAGCGCGAGGTGTTCCCGACGCTGGTGGACGACGGCCTGCTCTACGGCTTCGACCAGGAGGGCTACTGGATCGACATCGGGACGCCCGAGCGCTACCTCGAGTCGACCTACGACCTGCTCGCCGGCCGCGTGGACAGCACGCTTCCCGAGCGCGACGAGACCGGCTCGCTCGTGTACGAGCCGGCGCTGATCGCGGGCGCGCACATCGGGCCGCAGTCCGTGCTCGGCCCGCACTGCTCGGTGGGCGCCGGCTCGACCGTGGACCGCTCGGTGCTGCACCAGCGCGTGATGATCGGCGCCGAGTGCACGATCGCGGAGAGCGTGCTCGCGGAGGGCGTGCGCGTGGGCGACGGCGCGCAGATCGGCCCAAACGCGATGCTCGGCAGCGGCGCGGTTGTCGAGGCGGGCGAGGTCATCGAGCCGGGCGCCCGCGTGGAGCCCGGCGCGCGCGTGCCATGAGCGCCGATCTCACCCGAGAGGCCATCGCGGCGATCGACCCGCAGGGCATGCTCGGCCTGGTGGAGGAGCAGCCCGCGCACCTCACCGACGCGCTCTGGCGTGTGGAGTCGGCGGACATCTCGGCCGAGGACGCCCCCGGCGGGCTGGCGGTATGCGCGATGGGCGGCTCGGCGATCGGCGCGGACATCGCGGCCGGCGCCATCGGCCGGCGCGGCAAGCGCCCGCTGATCACGCTGCGCGGCTACGAGCTGGCGCCGTGGATCGGAAGCGACACCGCCGTGCTCTGCTCCAGCTACTCGGGCAACACCGAGGAGACGCTGGCGGCATACCAGGCCGCCGGCGAGGTGGGCGCCCGGCGGATCGTGGTGAGCACCGGCGGCAAGCTCGCCGAGCTCGCCCGTGACGATGGCGTGCCCGTCATCGGCGTGCCGTCAGGCATGCAGCCGCGCGCGGCCGTGGCGTACATGACCGTGTGCGTGCTCGAGGTGGCGGCTCTGACGGGCGCGGCCCCAAGCCTGCGCAGCGAGGTGGGGGCCGCCTCGGAGCTCCAGCGGAAGCTGCTAGGCGAGTGGGGCGCCGACGCGCCCGACGACTCGCTCGCCAAGTCGCTGGCGCGAACGCTGCACGGCACGATCCCGGTGATCTACGGCGGCGGCTCGACCGCCGCGGTCGCCTACCGCTGGAAGGCCCAGATCAACGAGAACGCGAAGGTCGCGGCGTTCAGCGCCGTCCTGCCCGAGGCCGACCACAACGAGATCTGCGCGTACGGGAGGCAGAGCGACCTGTCGGCCGTCTTCCTCGACGACCCCGAGGGCCATCCCCGCATCCGCCGCCGCATGGAGCTGACCGCGGACGTCGCCAAGCAGGGCGCCAGGGCCGTGGAGAGCGTCGTGGGACGTGGCGACACGGCGCTCGAGCGGGTGATGTCGCTGGTGCTCCTCGGCGACCTCGTGAGCGTCTACATGGCGGCTCTCGACGGCACCGATCCCACGCCGATCGACGTGCTGGACCGCTTCAAAGCGGCATTGGGCTGACCCGGCCAACCTTGACATAACCGTGCTAAGGTTGGTCCGGGTATGGACGGGCTGACCATCAACGAGGCTGCGGAGACCACCGGCTGGTCGCCTCGAATGCTCCGCTACCTGGAGCGCGTGGGCCTCATCCACCCGCCTCGAACCGGGTCCGGATATCGCGTCTTCGGAGCGGGCGAGCTGCAACGACTGCGCACCCTGCGCGAGCTGCTCGAGCGCTTCGACTGTGGACTTTCCGACGTGGCCTTCGCCAAGCGCATGCGCGAGGACGAGGGGCTGCGCCAGGCGCTCGATACCTGGTTCGACACCGCCCCGAGCCGCCCGGAGGGCGTCTCGACCGACGGTTGGCTGAGCTGGGAGCAGGAGAAGCACCAGCGCCTGCTCGGGCTCACCGGCCCTTCACCGACGTCAATGGAGGCTGCATGACAACGACATCCGCCGCAACCGACTACAAGGTCGCCGACCTCTCGCTGGCCGACTTCGGCCGCAAGGAGATCCAACTCGCCGAGCACGAGATGCCCGGCCTGATGGCATCGCGCGAGGAGTACGGAGCCGCGCAGCCGCTGAAGGGCGCGCGCATCACCGGCTCGCTGCACATGACGATCCAGACGGCCGTGCTGATCGAGACGCTCGTCGCTCTCGGCGCCGAGGTCCGCTGGGCGAGCTGCAACATCTTCTCCACGCAGGACCACGCGGCCGCCGCGGTCGTGGTCGGCCCCAACGGCACCCCGGACAACCCGCAGGGCGTGCCCGTCTACGCGTGGAAGGGCGAGACCCTCGAGGAGTACTGGTGGTGCACCGAGCAGGCGCTCACCTGGCCCGACGGCAACGGCGGCCCCAACATGATCCTCGACGACGGCGGCGACGCCACCCTGCTCGTCCACAAGGGCGTGGAGTTCGAGGCGGCCGGCGCGGTGCCGTCGCCCGACACGACCGACAACGAGGAGTTCAAGCTCATCCTCGCGCTGCTCCAGCGCTCGCTCGAGGAGGACGGCCGGCGCTGGACCAACATCGCGGCCGGCATCAAGGGCGTGACCGAGGAGACCACCACCGGCGTCAACCGGCTCTACCAGATGCAGGAGACCGGCCAGCTGCTGTTCCCGGCGATCAACGTGAACAACTCGGTGACGAAGTCGAAGTTCGACAACATCTACGGCTGCCGTCACTCGCTGGTCGACGGCATCAACCGCGCCACCGACGTGATGATCGGCGGCAAGGTGGCCGTGATCTGCGGCTTCGGCGACGTGGGCAAGGGTTGCGCCTCCTCGCTGCGGGGCCAGGGCGCTCGCGTGATCGTCACCGAGATCGACCCGATCTGCGCGCTGCAGGCGGCGATGGAGGGCTACGAGGTGAAGACCCTCGAGGACGTGGTCGAGACGGCCGACATCTTCGTGACCACCACCGGCAACAAGGACATCATCACCGCCGACCACATGCGGCGGATGAAGCACCAGGCCATCGTCGGCAACATCGGGCACTTCGACAACGAGATCGACATGGGCGGCCTCGAGAAGACCGAGGGCGTCGAGCGGATCAACATCAAGCCGCAGGTCGACGAGTGGAGGTTCCCCGACGGCCATTCGATCATCGTGCTGTCGGAGGGCCGGCTGCTCAATCTCGGCAACGCGACCGGGCACCCGAGCTTCGTGATGTCGAACTCGTTCACGAACCAGACGATCGCCCAGATCGAGCTCTTCACCAAGACCGACGAGTACGAGAAGCAGGTCTACGTGCTCTCGAAGAAGCTCGACGAGAAGGTGGCCCGGCTCCACCTCGATGCACTTGGCGTGAAGCTCACCAAGCTCACCGAGGAGCAGGCGGCGTACCTCGGCATTCCGGTCGACGGGCCCTACAAGCCCGAGCACTACAGGTACTAGTGGCGAGAAAGACCTCCCTCTCGGAGGTCGCCGATCCGGGCCTGACCGACGCCGGCCAGGCCCGGATCGAATGGGCCGACGAGCAGATGCCGGTCCTCCGGCAGGTGCGCGAGCGCTTCGAGCGCGAGCGTCCGCTCGACGGCCTCGTGGTGGGTGCGTGCCTGCACGTGACGGCCGAGACGGCCGGGCTGGTGCGCACTCTGCTGGCCGGCGGCGCCGAGGTCGCTCTGTGCGCCTCCAATCCCCTGTCGACACAGGACGAGGTGGCGGCCGCGCTGGTCGACCGCCACGGCGCCGAGGTGTTCGCCATCCAGGGCGAGGCGCCCGAGACCTACTACCGCCACATCGAGGCGGTCTGCGACAAGCACCCGCAGGTGACCCTCGATGACGGCGCCGACCTGATCTCGGTGCTGCACGGCAACCGCACGGATCAGCTTCCGGAGATCCTCGGCGGCACCGAGAACACCACCACGGGCGCGATCCGCGTGCGCGCCCTGGAGGCCGCCGGCAAGCTCGCGTTCCCGGTCGTGGCCGTGAACGAGGCGGCCACGGGGCGGCTGCTCGACGATCGCCACGGCACGGGCCAGTCCACCCTCGACGGCATCGTGCGCGCCACCAACCTGCTGCTGGCCGGCCGGCGCGTGGTCGTTGTCGGCTTCGGCGCCTGCGGGCGCGGGGTCGCTCTGCGGGCCGACGGGGCCGGAGCCAAGGTGATCGTCTGCGAGGTCGATCCCGTGCGCGCCCTGGAAGCCGCCATGGAGGGATACGAGGTGATGCCCGCGCTCGAGGCCGCTCGCCTCGGCGACGTGTTCATCACGGTCACCGGCAATCGCGGCGTGCTGACCGGCGACCACTTCGAGCTCATGAGCGACGGCGCCATCCTCGCCAACGCCGGCCACTTCGACGTGGAGATCGACAAGCCGGCGCTGGCCCGGCTCTCGGTCTCCACGCGCACGGTGCGCCCGCACGTCGAGGAGCACACGCTTGCCGACGGGCGCCGCATCAACCTGCTGGCCGACGGGCGAGTGGTGAACCTGGCCGCCGCCGAGGGCCATCCGGCCGCGGTGATGGACATGGGCTTCTCCGCGCACGCGCTGTCGGTGGAGCACATCGCGCGGGCCGGCGGCGGGCTGGAGAAGCGCGTGCACCCGCTGCCCGAGACGATCGACGCGGAGATCGCGCGCCTCAAGCTCGAGTCGCTCGGCATGCGGATCGACGAGCTCACCGCCGCGCAGCTCGAGTACCTGACCTCCTGGGATCAGGGCACGTAGGCAGCTGGCCGCCGGTCGGCGGCGCCGCTCCATCACCTCGACGAAATGGCCCGCCGGCCCGCGCACGAACCAGCGCTGCGCTCCCACAGGTCCCGATGCTGCTGCGGGTCGAAGCCGTGCTCGCGAGGACGGTCGAGGGTCGCCTCGAAGTCGTCGGCCCGCGCTCGAGCCAGGTCACATGTCCCCTGAGCGGACCCGGCGGCACCACCTCGTGGAAGCCGAGCAGCGTCCGGAACTCCCCGAGGGCCGGCGCCTCGTCCGCGCGGACCTCGAGCGACACGTGCTGGAGCACGCGCGGGACTTACACCTCGTCGAGCCTGGACTTCCTCAGCAAGATGCGGGGGCGGGCGGCTCCGCCGACGCCGAGCGCGCTGGGGGTGTACTTCGGGCGGAACCCCGTGGGTCGTCCGTTGTTGCCGCGCGCTGCGAGTTCACGCAGTCCTCGCTGCATTGCTCTTACCTGTGCTGTGTGGCGGGAGTTGGTCATGTGCATGAGTCTCCCGGCGGCCTTTCGCCCGCGGTAGGCACCCTGGGTGTTGGATATGCCCACCTGGGGGCGATTCCGCCCTAGGTCCAGGCGAGCTCGGAGCGCTTCCGCCAGTACTCGTCCGGCGGCTCGACCAGTCCGGCGTACCGCGCGTCGAGTTCGTGCGTCCAGTCGATGCCGCGCGCGATCAGGTTGCTCCGCAGCTGCTCGACGGTGCTCGCGCCGCTGAGCACCACGTCCACGAACGGCTGGGCCAGCACGCCCGCGAGGGCCACCGCGTCGCCCGGTTCCTCGGGGCCGCCGCGCGCCGTCAGCCGCCCGTTCGCGAGCGCCTCCTTGATGATCACGTGCATCCCGGCGTCGTGGGCGCGCTGCAGGGCCGGCCCGGCGGAGCGCTCGATCAGGTTCCAGGTGGCCTGCACGGTGTCGAAGCCGCCGACCTCGAGCGCGCGGTCGATCGTGTCGGCCTGCTCGGTGCCCGTCGTGGACATGCCGATCAGGACCCCGGTCGAGCGGAGCGCGGCCAGGTCGGCACGCAGCGCCGCGTCGTCGAGCACCCCGCTCGACTTCGTGGCCGAGTGGATCTGGTACAGCCGGAGGTGATCGCCGAGCAGCTCGCGCGTCTCCTCGAGCTGGCGCCGGAACGTCTCCACGCTCAGGTCCTTCACCTCGGGCGGGTCGGCGTCCACCTGCCAGTCCGCGGTGTAGGTGTAGCCCCACTTGGAGGCGACCCAGACGTCGCCCGGCGCGAACCCTCGCTCGGTGAGCCACGAGCCGAGGAAGCGCTCGGCGAGGCCGTAGGAGCGGGCGGCGTCGAAGTAGCGCACGCCGTTCGCGTGCGCGAAGTCGAGCACCTCGTGCGTGCGCCGCTCGAGTGTCTCCACCGAGCGGTCATCACCCAGGTCCTCGCCGTGACCGAGGTTCAGGTAGCCGGGCCGGCCCAGGGCCGCCAGTCCGAGTCCTATGCCTCTCGGGATCTCCATCGGCACTCGCTCATCGTAGGCCGATCTCTACCATCGCCTCGCGATGGCGGACGGGCTCACAGCCGCGATGGACAAGATGCGCGCCGACGGCGCGTCCGACGTGGCGATCGAGACCTTCCGCCACTACTACGAGCGCCTTGCCTCGGGGGAGACCGGCACGATCGGCGAGGACGAGATCGAGCCGGTGGGCGATCTGCCCACGGCGGAGGACCTGCCGGAGCCGGAGGACGCCGACGCGCTTCAGCGCGCCGTGATGATCCGCCTGAACGGGGGACTCGGCACGAGCATGGGGATGACGGGGCCGAAGTCACTCGTGGAGGCGAAGGACGGCCTGACCTTCCTCGACATCATCGTGCGGCAGGTGCTCGGAGTTCGCGAGCGCCACGGCGTGCGGCTGCCGCTCGTGCTGATGAACAGCTTCCGCACGCGCGAGCCGACGCTGGCGGCTCTGGAGCGCTACCCGGAGCTCGACGTGGGCCTGCCGCTCGACTTCGTCCAGGGGCGCGTTCCCAAGATCCGCGCGGACGATCTGACCCCCGTCGAGTGGCCCGCAGACCCGGAGCTCGAGTGGACCCCGCCGGGCCACGGCGACATCTACACCTCGCTCATGACCTCCGGCATGCTCGCCACGCTGCTCGACCAGGGCTTCGAGTACGCGCTGATGGCGAACTCCGACAACCTCGGCGCGGTGCTCGACCCGCGCGTGCTCGCGTGGTTCGCGCGCGAGGAGCTGCCGTTCGCGATGGAGGTGCTGCGCCGCAGCCCGGCCGATCGCAAGGGCGGCCACATCGCCCGGCGGCAGGGCGGCGGCCTGGTGCTGCGCGAGAGCGCACAGGTGCGCGACGAGGACCAGGACGCGTTCCAGGACGTCGGGCGACACCGCTACTTCAACACCAACAACCTCTGGGTCAACCTGCGGACGCTGAAGCGGGTGCTCGGCGATCGCGGCGGCGTGCTTGGCCTGCCGATGATCGTAAACCGCAAGACCGTGGACCCGAGCGACTCGTCGTCGCCCGCCGTGTTCCAGCTCGAGACCGCGATGGGCGCCGCGATCGACGTGTTCGAGGGCGCGGCTGCCCTGCTCGTCGGCCGCCCGCGCTTCGCGCCCGTGAAGACCACCAACGACCTGCTCGTGCTGCGCTCGGACGCCTACGAGCTGGACGAGGACTACGCGGTGGAGCTGGCGGCGGCCCGCGGCGGCGAGCCTCCGTTCGTCGACCTGGATCCGGACAACTACAAGCTGCTCCCCGACTTCGACCGGCGCTTCGAGAACGGCGCGCCGTCGCTCGTGGCGTGCGACCGGCTGACGGTGCGCGGCGACGTGAGCTTCGGCCGCGACGTGGTGATTCGCGGCGACGTGACCATCGAGCACCCGGGCGACGGGCGCCTGGTCATCGAGGACGGGACGGTTCTGAGCGGCTAGACGGGCGCTTCGCTGGCCGTCGCCGGCAGCCACTCGGCGGGCAGCACGCCGCTCGGCGCATTGCCCGGGCTCGGCCAGAACCAGCGCTCGGCGAGCTGCGCGCACGGCCGCCCTGCGATCAGCGGGCGGACGTCACCGAGCGTCATCAGGAGACGAAGGCTCGAGCCGATCTGCAGGTCCGCGACGTTCGCCTGCCCCGGATCGCCGAGCACGCCCTCGCCGATCCAGACGTCGATCCGATCGAGATGGCCGGGCAGCTCGCGCAGGTCGGTCGCCACCTGCTCGTCGCCGGCCTTGTTGATCTTGCCGGCCATCCAGGCGGTGGGCGGCGACGCCGGGCCGAGCACGGCGGTGGGCATGTAGACCTTCGCGTCGCCGATGTAGCTGAGCATCGACTTCGGGTGCCGGCGCATTGCCGCCCAGAGCACGCGCCGGGCCAGCGGCTGGAGGACCTCGTGGCCCCACAGCTCGGCCTCTTCCACTCGCGCGCGGGCGTCGGGATCGCTCGGCAGCAGCGGCGGCTCGGGTTGGATCTCGTCGAGCCTGCGCATGATCGCGCGCGAGCCGAGCATGCGCTCGGCGTCCACCTGGAGGCCGGGCGCCGTGGCCCCGCCGAAGCGCGGCCGCAACAGCGCCTTGTGGATCACGGGCAGGTAGTCCCGGCGCTTGTAGGGGATCCCCTTCAGCCGCAGCGCGGCCTCCACCGCGTCGGCCGGATGGGAGCTCGGGATCCCGTAGAGCTTGACCGTGGTCATCGCGAGGCGGCGGCCGCGTCCTCGAACCGCTCGCGCCGCCGCTCATCTTCCTCGGACTGGAGCAGCATCCGGATGAACAGCACGGCGAAGGCGATCACCAGGACCAGCGACTGCTCGACCATCATGATCGCGCCGCCCATGTTCTGGTCCTCGGCGGCGGTCAATCCCCAGATGCGCGGCACGTGCTCGTAGTAGCTGTAGGTCGCGCCATGCGACCAGGTGAGGGCGATGCCGAGCGCGCCCACGCTGATCTTCGCCACGAGCAGGTAGGCGAGGATGCCGAGCCCGCTCAGGCGGCGGCGCATGGGCACGGGCTGGATCAGCGGCCACCAGAGCGCCACGCCGCCGGTGAAGAAGCAGATGTGCTCGAGCGCGTGGACGCCCGAGTGGCGGAGCGCGGCGTCGTACATCGCCGGGATGTGCCAGACGTAGATGAAGAACAGCCACACCGCGATGCCGGTGGCGGGATGTGCGAACGGGCCGAGCGCGCGCTCGAGGTTCATCAACCGCCGGGTGAGCGGCCGCATCATCACGCGCGAGAGCGACAGCAGCATGAGAAGCGGCGCGATGTCGCCGAGCAGGATGTGCTGGACCATGTGCATCGAGAACAGGTAGTCCTCGCCGAGGCGGTCGATCGGGGAGACCAGCGCCGCGAGCAGCACGAGCACGCAGAGCACCGCGCAGGTGGCCTGGAGCCAGCTCGCGCCGCGCCCGCCCGTCTCGCGCCTGACCGTGATGAACCTGCGCGTGTACAGGTAGACGTAGAGCACCACCGGGATCAGCGGCGCCGGGTCGAAGCTCCAGACGATGTGTGGGTGGACGTCCGCCAGCACTGTGCTCGGGCCTTGGGTTACGACTTTTTGACGGCCCGCGCGCGGGATTGTCGCACTAGCGGCCCCACGCGTAACCCGCCTTCCGGCAGTGTGGGCCCATGTCGTTGGGTCGCCTGCTCGCCTTGGTCGCGCCGCCGCTGTGTGTGGCGTGCGGTTCGTCGTGCCGCGTGCACGAGCCGCTCTGCGCCGTCTGCCGCCGGCAGCTCCGCTGGCTCG
>DATNBJ010000387.1:0-4151 GCA_035572055.1 Thermoleophilaceae bacterium
GGGCATGGAACTTCGTCACCTCCGCTGTCTCGTCGCCGTCGCCCGCCACGGCTCTTTCACGAAGGCGGGCGAGGAGCTTCACCTGGCCCAGTCCGCGATCTCGCAGCACGTCCGCCGGCTCGAGCAGGAGCTCGGCGTGGACGTCTTCCGGCGCAACAGCCGCTCCGTGGAGCTCACGTCCGAGGGCCGGCTCGTGCTCGCCTACGCGCAGCGCGTCCTCGGCGAGGTCGAGGGCATGCACGCCGAGCTCGAGGAGATGACCGGCCTCTTGCGCGGCGAGGTCCGCATCGGCGGCATGTACCCGACCGGCGTCTACGACCTACCGACCGTGCTCGCGGACTTCCGCGCCCAGCACGGCGAGGTGTCCGTGCACATGTTCGAGGGCACACAGGACGAGCTGCTCGACATGCTCCGCACCGACGACCTCGACTGCGTGTTCACGGCCGTCGACCCGGACCGGATCGGCAACGAGTTCGCCGCCACGCTTCTGTGGGAGGACGAGTACGTGGTGGCGATGCCGCCCGGCCATCCGCTCGCCGAGCGCGACCACGTGACGCTCGAGGAGCTCGCCGGCGAGGACCTGATCGCCTACCGCGAGAACTCCGCCCTGCGCCTGCGCCTGGAGGCCAAGATGGGCGAGCGCGGCCTCGAGCCGCGCAACGCGTTCGTCTGCACAGAGATGGCGGCGGTGCGCACGTTGGCCAGCAAGGGCCTCGGCGTCACCGTGATCCCGCGCAGCGCGGCCGAGCAGGACGGGCCGCCGATCGTCTGGCGGCCGCTCGGCCCCGAGGCGCTCACCTGGCCGGTCGCTCTGATCTGGCGCGCCGCCCGGCGTCAGCCCCCGGCGGCCAAGGCGTTCCTATCCCTCGCCCTCACGCGAGCCGAGGAGCACGTCGCCAGCGAGGGTGCCGGAGTCCGACTCGCGGCCTAGCCGGTCGAGCGCGGCCACCAGCTCGCCCGTGGCGGACAGCCACGGTGAGTGGTCGGTGTCGATCTCGATCACGACCTGGGCGCCGCGGTCGCGGATCATTCGCCGCTGGAGCGGCGGCGGGATCGCCTGGTCGCGGGAGCAGATCACGAAGGCGCGCGGGATGTCGTTCGCGGCCGGGTCGGCGATCCGGACCTGCTCCATGAACGGCGCCACCGGCTGCAGGCCCATGTGGCCGATCGCCCACGACACCTGCACCTCGTTGCAGTTGCCGTAGCACGCAACACGAGCGCCCTCTCCGGTCAGCGACGCCATTGGCGGGTCGCCCTCCACGACCATGTTCGCCTGCACCTGGTCGCCCTCGCCCTCGGGGAGCTGGGTCAGCTCGACGAGGCTCTGGCCGTCGGCGGGCATGAACGCCGACACGTAGACGAGGAGCGCGATTCGCTTGCGCGCGACGCCGGCGGCCTGCGTGATCGCCACGCCGCCCATGCTGTGGCCAACGAGCACCGCGGGCTGGGGATCGCTCGCCAGCACGCTCCGGATGCGCTCGGCGTAGGCGTCGAGCGTTACCTCCTCCACCGGCGTCGGGTCGTCGCCCGAGCCGGGCAGGTCGAGGGTCTCCACCCTGTGGCCCAGAGCCTCGAGCTCGCTGACCACCGGCTCCCACACCCACGCGCCGCTGAACGCGCCATGCACCAGAACGAATCGCGCCACCAATCCCTCCTCCGTCGGAAAGCGCGACTCTACCGCTGATGGGCGCGCTCAGCGAGGACATGAAACGGGTCGTCTCGCGGCAGCGGCTCGGCTTCTACGCGACCGTGAACGAGGACGGCTCGCCCAACCTGTCGCCGAAGGGCTCGACGTTCGTGCTCGACGACGAGCGCCTCTTCTTCGCCGACTATCGCTCGCCGCAGACCGTGGAGAACATCCGGCGCGGCTCGCTCGTGGAGGTGAACGTGGTGGACCCGCTGTCGCGCAAGGGCTACCGCTTCAAGGGGCCTGCGGTGGTGCACGAGCCGGGCACCGATCTGTTCGACCGCTGCGTCGCGGAGCTGCGCGGCGGCGGCTCCACGCTGGCGGACCGCGCTCGCCACATCGTGGTGGTGGAGGTTCGCGAGGCGCGGCCCGTGGTCTCGCCCGTCTACGACGACGGCGCGGTCAGCGAGCAGGACGTGATCGCGTTCTACCGCGAGCGGCTCGGCGGCGCCTAGCCGCCGTCGAGCGCCGCGCGCAGCGCGTTTAGGTCCTTCGCCCCGAACACCACGCGGTTGCGCGTGGCGATGTAGACGAGATCGAGGTCCACGCCGGCCGCCGCGATCTTGCGCGTGAGGTCGGCCAGCACTCCCGGCCGGTCCTCCACGTCGACCACCACCACCTCGCGCTCGCGCGACACCGCCAGGTGCGAGATCGCGAGCTGGTGCCTGACCGCCTCGGCGTGCGGCACGAGGATGTGCAGCTCGGCCCTCTCGCCCGGCCCGATGCAGGTCGCGGCGGAGATGTTCACGCCCGCGTCGCTGATAGCGGCGGCCACCTCGGCGAGAGCGCCGGGGTTGTTGTCGATGTCGATGACCAGGTCGACAGCCATCGCGGGCACTCAGCCTACCCGGCGGCGGCTCTCGGCTGCCCTCATCCGAATCGGGTGACGCCACGCCGCCGGCCGCGCGTGACGATGCGCCCAACCCAACTGCGGAGGATCTCCCATGAGCGAGCCGGACACTTTGCTGGTGATGGCCGCGTCGTATGACGACCTGGCCAAGGCGGAGGCGGACTACGAGGCGGTAAAGGCCCTCTACTACGACGTGAAGAGCTCGCACGACTTCGACGCCGCTGTGATCCAGCGCGACGAGGAGGGCAAGGTCAAGGTCGTGAAGAAGCACGAGCAGCCGACGCGCCACGGCGTGGCCCACGGCATGGGACTCGGCCTCGCGATCGGCGCCGCCGCGGCGATCTTCCCGGCGATCGGCCTGGCCGGCGGCCTCGTGGCCGGCGGTGGCGCGGGTGGCGCGATCGGCGCGCTGCGCGGCCACATGAAGGGCGGCATGAAGGACAGCGACCTCAAGGAGCTCGGCGAGGTGCTCGACGGCGGCGAGGCCGGGCTGATCGTGGTCTACGCGGTCAACATGGCCGACCAGATCGCGGCGAACATCAAGGCGGCCAACCGTCACATCTCCGAGGAGATCGACGCGAGCGCCGACGAGCTCGCCCGCCAGCTCAACGAGCTCGAGGGCGCCGCTACCTGAGCCCGGCGGCCTCCAGCGCCTCGTCCCGCTCCCGGTAGCCCTGGAAGCGGACGATCAGGCCATCGCGAAAACGGACGAGCACCGCCAGCGGGAAGTTGGCCGGCAGGCCGGTGTGCTGCATCCGGCCAACGAACCGCTGCATGGCGACCATCACGTCGGGATCGTCGCCCGCGATCACCTCGTCGAGCTCGAGCCGCCAGTCGACGATCACGTCGAACGTGTCGCGGCGCCACGCGAGCACTCCCTCGTGCCCGCGGTACGGGCCGGTGATCGGCGCACCGCGAAACATGTGGATCTCCACGTCCGGATGGATGAGGTCGAGCGGCGGCTCGCCCGTCTCGTTCAGCAGGGCGTGATATCTCTCCAGCGTTTCGACGTTTGCCGGCGGCATCCGCCGGTCAGTATCGGGGACCTATGGCTACGAATGAGAACTCAGGCCGCGTCGCGGTCATAACAGGGGCGTCGTCCGGAATCGGCGAGGCCACCGCCCGCGCGCTCGCCCGGGACGGCTACCGCGTGGCGTTGCTCGCGCGGCGCGCGGATCGCATCGAGGCGATCGCCGCCGAGCTGGGTGACGGCGCGATCGCCATCCGGTCCGACGTGACCGACCGCGACTCGCTCGTCGAGGCGGCCGAGCGCGTGAAGAGCGAGTTCGGCGGCGCGGACATCCTCATCAACAACGCCGGCGTGATGCTGCTCGGCCCCTTCGGACCGGAACAGCGCGACGACTACGAGCAGATGATCGAGATCAACCTGCTCGGCGCGATCACCGCCACCGAGGTCTTCCTCGAGCAGATCGTGGCCGCCGGCGGCGACCTCGTGAGCATCTCGTCCGTGGCCGGCCGCACCGCGCGGCCGCGGAACGCCGTCTACGCCGCCACGAAGTGGGGAATCGTCGGCTGGTCCGAGGGGCTGCGCCAGGAGCTCCAGCCAAACGTGCGCGTGATGGTGATCGAGCCCGGGGCCGTGGAGTCGGAGCT
>DATNBJ010000388.1:0-2373 GCA_035572055.1 Thermoleophilaceae bacterium
GGCCTACGAGGACATCGTCAAGGGCTACGAGATCGCCCCCGACAAGTACGTGGTGATCGACCCCGAGGAGCTCGAGGCGCTCGATCCGAAGAAGACGCGCGCGATCGAGATCCAGGAGTTCGTGGACCTCGAGGAGATCGATCCGATCTACTTCGACCACCCGTATTACCTGGCGCCGGACAAGGGGGCGGCCAAGCCCTACAGGCTGCTGCTCCAGGCGATGCAGGACACGAACAAGGTGGCCATCGCCCGCGTTGTGATCCGCCAGAAGGAGAACCTGGTCGCGATCCGCGCGACCGGCAACGTGATGACGATGGCCACGATGGTCTTCCACGACGAGGTGGTGCCGGCGGACACGCTCGACGAGATTCCGGATGACGACGAGGCCACGGTCTCCGACCGCGAGGTGGAGATGGCGCAGCAGCTCATCGGCTCGCTGACCGCGCCCTTCGAGCCCGAGAAGTACCACGACGAGTACCGCGAGCGCGTGCTCGAACTGATCGAGGCGAAGGCCGCGGGCGAGGAGATCGCCATCCAGCCGGAGGAGGAGCCGCAGAAGGTGCCGGACCTGATGGCGGCGCTCGAGCAGAGCCTGGAGGCCGCGCAGAAGTCGGGCGGCGGCACGTCGCGCAGCCGCAAGCGCGCGGCCAGCGGCGACGGTGGCGAGCCCGCCAAGAAGCCGGCCCGCCGCGCTGGCTCCCGCGCCAAGGCCTCCAAGAAGTAGCGCACGGTCATGGCCCGCACGGCCGCCGTCGAGGTCGAGGTGGAGGGCAGGCAGCTCCGCCTGTCCAACCTCGAGAAGGTGCTCTACCCCGCGGTGGGCTTCACCAAGGGGCAGGTGATCGATTACTACACGCGCATCGCGCCGGTGCTCTTGCCGCACCTGAAGAACCGTCCGTTGACGCTGAAGCGCTACCCCAACGGGGTCGAGGGAAAGTTCTTCTACGAGAAGCAGGCGCCGTCGCACAGGCCGGACTGGGTGAAGACCGTGCCGGTGCCCGCGCGCGGGCGCACCATCGACTTCGTGCTCTGCAACGACCTGCCGACCCTCGTGTGGCTGGCCAACCTCGCGGACCTCGAGCTGCACACGTCGCTCTCGCTTGCGAAGGACATCCAGCAGCCCACCACGCTCGCGTTCGACCTCGATCCGGGCCCGCCCGCGACGATCGTGGAGTGCGCCGAGGTGGCGCTGCTCCTACGCGAGATGTTCGACAGCTGGAAGCTCGAGAGCTTCGCCAAGTCGAGCGGCTCGAAGGGCATGCAGATGTACGTGCCGCTCAACACCAAGGTCACCTACGACCAGACCAAGCCGTTCGCGAAGGCGCTGGCCGAGCTGCTCGAGCGCGAGCACTCGGACCTGGTGGTGTCGAGCCAGAAGAAGGAGCTGCGCCGCGGCAAGGTGCTGGTCGACTGGAGCCAGAACGACGAGCACAAGACCACCGTCAACGTCTACTCCCTTCGTGCGCGCGAGCAGCCGACCGTGTCCACGCCGCTCAGCTGGGACGAGGTGGAGGCGCTGGCCAACTCGGGCGACCCGCAGTCCGCGGTGTTCGAGTCGGATGACGTGCTCGATCGCGTCGATGAGCACGGCGACCTCTTCGAGCCGGTCGCGAAGCTCAAGCAGAAGCTGCCGAAGCTCTAGGACTCAGACGCCGCGTTCGCGCTGTCACGCAGCCAGGCGAAGCCGGCCTGGAGGAAGTCGTTCACGGCCGAGGTGGCGAGCACCGCCGCCACGACGCGTCCCGATCGCGGTGCGGCGAGCCGCAGGCCCACAACGCCGAGCGCGCTCCACGCGCCCACGCAGCGGCTGCAGGTCACGAGCTCGCCCAGCGCGCGTTGGATCCGATTCCCGCGGGGCCGGCCGCCGTGCACGGCGTCCTCCACGAATGGCTCGCGCACCCAGCTGCCGATCTTCTCGCGGGCGACCACCTTCGACACCGCGAAGGTCGCGGCACCGAGCGGCACGAGCTCGACCGGGCGGACGGGGTCCCGGTCCGCGCGGTCGCCCAGAGCGATCACGACTCCCGCGAGCAGCGCCGCATAGACGGCGTTGAGCGCCGCGTAGTCCTCCGGCTCTACCTGTGTGGGCATCCCCCACGCTTACCCAGCCCACGCGCCGACCCAACCTCTCTCGCTAGCTTTGGGTCATGGTTGACTGGTCGCTGGCCACGCAGATCGCCCGCTTCGCCGCGGGGGGCGCGCAGGTGCCCGACCTCGGCGTGGATCTCGACGCGCTGGCGGCGAACGCCGAGCAGCAGGTCGCCCGTTACACGGGCCTGACGCTGCCCGGCCCGGCCCCGCTGCCTGAGCTCGTCGACCGCGCCACCTGGGCCGAGATCAACATCGAGACGCTCTCCGGCTTCATCGATCCCG